>DODG01000383.1 GCA_003509065.1 Acidobacteriota bacterium | reverse complement strand
ATAATACTTCTCAACAAGTAATGCGCTGTCACGGTGCTGATAGAATTGGGACAATTAAATTTTAGGCTAACACTATCATGGGGTTGTATTTTTTAAGACGTCTTGGATTGTCCGTCGCCATTATAGCGGTCGCGATGTCAATTCTCTTCATCATCACGCACATGATTCCGGGCGATCCGGTATCTATCGCTCTTGGACCACGTGCGACGACCGAAATGAAAGAAGAATATCGTGCGCGTATGGGGATTGATCTACCTATCTACGTGCAGTATGGAAGATTTGTTAGCCACGTTCTACACGGCAACCTTGGCAAAGACGTTTTTAGCGGCTTGCCTGTACTAAACATCGTCAGTAGTCAGCTTCCTCACACCGTGATTCTAGTTTGTGTCGCCATAGGATGGTCGGCAATACTCGGAATCATTCTAGGGTGTTTCTCCGCGCTACACCGGAACAGTATCCTGGACCGGTTTGTAGGTGTGATTACCGTTGGTGCTATCGCGATTCCGTCCTTTGTTGTTTCGCTTTATTCGCTGCTACTATTTGCAGTCACTCTTAAAGTTCTCCCTGCGTTAGGTGCTGGTGAATCCGGCGATATCGCTGACCAGCTTAAGCACCTGATTCTACCGGGCTTCGCACTAGGCCTCGGTTGGGTTGGCTATATTGCTCGTATGGTTCGGGCATCAATGTTGGAAGTCATGGGAGAGAACTTTATTCGCGCAGCCAAAGCCTACGGGCTACCAGAGACCACCATAGTTTCCAAATACGCTCTGAAGATTGCCATTTTACCGACTGTCACGTTGCTTGGAGTTGGAGTCGGGAACATGCTATCGGGCGCGTTGTTCGCAGAAATTGTTTTTTCGCGGCCCGGTATCGGCAAACTAATCTATGACATGGTGCTAATGCGTAATTTTCCTGTGGTACAGGGTGCTGTATTAGTCACCACCGCATTATTTGTGCTGTGCGCTTTGATGGCAGATATGCTCAACTCAATCCTGGATCCCCGTGTCCGTGCCAATCTCTGATACCTCGGTCCAGAATCCGGCCAGCTCGACTGCGTACCGGCAATTTTTCCGTGAACCACTCGGTGTATTCGGCTTGGTGCTGGTTGTCATTTTGGTTCTCGCAGCAATCTTTGCACCGTATCTAACAGATTACTCGCCAAACACTATTGATATTAAGTCTCGCCTATCACCACCATCGAGTGAACACTGGGTCGGAGCTGATCAACTCGGCCGCGATACGTTTACTCGCGTGTTATATGGTACAAGAGTTGCTTTAAAAGTTGCTGCCTGGTCAATCTCACTTGCACTTTTGGGCGGCTTGCTACTTGGGATGATTGCCGGTTATGGACCTCGCTGGCTTGATAACCTGCTGATTCTGATATTTGACGCAGTGCGTTCCTTTCCCACCATTATGCTTGCTCTCGCAATAATCACACTTACAGGACCCAGTCTGAACATGGTGATCTTGGTTGTTGTGATCACATCCATCCCGGTCTACGCACGTATAGTTCGTACACAAACGATGTCGCTCCGAGAGAATGAGTTCGTCCTTGCTGCGCGATCAATTGGCACAGGGTGGTTCCGCATCCTCTATCTTCATATTCTGCCCAACGTTATCGGCCCACTGTTGATCCTTGCCAGCATGGATATACCAGTAGTAGTAACAATCGAATCGGGTTTGAGTTTTCTCGGTCTTGGCGTACGTCCGCCAACCGCGAGTTGGGGTACCATTCTTGCAGACGGCTATGCGTACGTTCGTAATACACCTTGGTTATTGGTCGCCGGCGGAGTACCGCTTATTCTCACAACCCTCGGTTTTACTTTTATGGGTGAAACATTGCGCGATGTCTTTGATCCAACTCTGAAACGCCGAGACTGAGCCTCATGGGAGCAGTACTTTCAGTAAACAATCTTTCAGTCGACTTCTCGACCCCCAATGGGCCAGTACATGCGTTGCGCCATGTAAATCTGGACGTGCCCCAAAATCGAATTGTCGGTATCGTGGGCGAAAGTGGCTCAGGGAAGAGCACGGTAGTGTCTGCCGTCATGCGACTACTCGCCAACAACGCCAATGTGCTCGGCGGCACGATTCATTTCGAAGGTCGCAATATTCTCACAATGAAAGAAAAAGAGCTTCGTGCAATACGGGGCGAAGAGATTGCAATGGTGTTCCAAGATCCAATGACCGCACAAACACCAGTGCTTTCGATCGGCCAACAGATGATAGACATCCAGTATCGACGACCGCTGTCTAAAAAAGAGAAACGTCAAAATGCAATCAAAATGCTGAATCGGGTCGGGATATCGGATGCCGGTGACCGTGTCGACCAGTATCCACATCAGTTCAGTGGTGGTATGCGACAGCGTATCTCGATTGCTATGGCGCTCATGATGAACCCTAAACTGTTAATCGCTGATGAGCCGACTACTGCACTCGACGTGACACTGGAAGCTCAGATTATTCATCTTTTTAGAGAATTGAAAAAATCATTCGATGGCTCAATCATCATCGTCTCTCATAACCTCGGCCTGATTGCAGAACTATGTGACGAGGTCATAGTGATGTATGCCGGTGAGGTTGTTGAAAGTGCTTATGTTGAGGACCTTTTCTACAGAGCTTCCCATCCGTATACCCGTGCCTTGCTCGAATGTGATCCGGCTAGGCTAGGCGAACTCACTGAAGATTTACCCACTATTCCCGGGGACGTACCCAACCTGCAAAAGGTTTCCCCTGGCTGCATCTTCGCCCCACGATGCACCGAGGAATTTGATACCTGTTCTCATCAGCAGCCACCAATGGTCGCGTTAAATTCCACGCACGAAGCCCGATGCCACCTATTGAAAAATGGCTGACCTACTGAAAATTACCGACTTAGGCGTAAGGTTCCGGGCACTGTCGTCATTCGCTGCTCTACTACAAAACGTCAAAGATCCGTGGATCGACGCAGTTCTGGATGTTTCTTTACGCATAGCGCCCCGCGAGACTGTGGCATTGGTCGGTGAGAGTGGCTCAGGCAAAACCACGCTGGGTCGATCCATCATTGGGCTGATACGGCCACATAACGGCAGCATCCAGTTTGAGGACACCGAACTCTGCGGTCTGAGTGAAGCTGCTTACAAATCGGTCAGGCGACATGTCTCGATGATGTTCCAAGATCCGGTTGCGTCTCTGAGTCGTCGGCGAAGTATCCAAGCGCAAATTTCCGAACCCTTCAAGGTGCATGGAATTCCAATCAAAGACAATGAGACTGATCGTCTAATGGAACTAGTCGGATTAAATAGTTTCTTTAAACACCGATTTCCGCATGAATTATCGGGGGGCCAAGCCAGGAGAGTCGGCGTAGCCCGTGCTCTTGCTCTATCTCCAAAACTTATCATAGCCGATGAACCGACAGCAGGCCTCGATGTTTCTGTGCAAGGCGAAATACTTAACTTAATGCGCGACTTACAACAAAAGCTTGGCATCAGCTATTTGATCATCACTCACAACTTGCCTGTTGTTCAACATGTAAGCGATCGAATCGCAGTAATGTATCTTGGCCGCCTTGTGGAACAAGGCGATACGCGCTCAATTTTTAAGCGCCCAGCTCATCCTTATACAAAGGCTTTGCTTTCGGCGGTGCCACAACCTGATCCAGCTAAACGTCGAGAGCTTGTCTCTATTGAAGGCGAAGTGCCAAGCTTACGTGAACGCCCGGCAGGCTGTGAATTTCATCCTCGGTGCGCCCACAAGCAAGAGCGTTGCAGTTGGGATCCTCCCAAATCACAATCTTTGCCCGATGGCAGATCTGTAAGATGTCATTTTCCGTTTGTATGAATGTGACAAAATTTATTAACCAGACCTGCAGCCCAGTCATCATGTGCCGTGCCGCCTTTAACTAGCTTGTTAAATACTGGTGCGGCTCCACAATTGGGCCAATATTCAGATCGTTGCTTGGGTAGGCATCGATCGAGACATACTGAACTCAGTTCAGTTCCCGATCGAATGATTTGGTCCAGGTTCTGGAATAGGTTTTCTCTTCGTGTTCGAATACGTCCATCTCCGCGGTGAAATGAAATTGCGTCGATGTTGAAGTCAAACCGGACCGTGTCTCGGTTCTAACATCTAGGTCCGCATCCGGTCTCCGAAAACGCATCGTCCAATGCAGGTCTATTTTTGCGGAATTCGGGTCGCCGTCGCGTATCGAATAATATTGTCTCGATATTGAGCCGTGTTCCCAGCCCACATCAGTCAACCGGACCATACCTGTATCGGCGACGACCGTCAGGCGGGATTCGGACAGCACATCATCACGCTCAACCAACCGCGTGTAACTTGGCGGTTCAAGTTCCTCAGCAGCCTGAGGCTCAGCACTTTCCGGCGGATCGAAAGGCCGTAGGCTCTGATCTGTCTCGCGAGGCGGTCTTATTGGCAGTTCCAAATGACTGCCTTCTGTTTTCAGCGTAAGCGTTACTAGTTCCGGCGATGGCCAAAATAACGGCCACATCGTGTTTGATAACGCGATGCGCATTCGGTGCCCCACGGGAAACACCTGAGCCACATCGTTTAGCTGAAGACGAATCTCATAGGTCTCCCCCGGCACCAATGGTTCCGGAAACTCGTGACTTGTTCGATGGGTCAAGTTCAACACTCCATACGTCACCCGCGTGGATGCGCCATCCGGTGCGACATCGTTCAGTCGAGCAACAATAAAAGCATTCGGTCGATCCGCACTCAACTGCAGCGTCAATACTGGCGCACCAAGTATTTCTATGGTTTCGGTAAGTGGTTCTGTCTCAAAAACGACCGAACAACCATCATCCTCTCGCTGGTCTGCTGGAAGATCTGGATCGAGCCCGTGTCCACACCATTCACCCTGCCGAGCACCCATGGTTTGTGGTGTATGAATGATGACCTCTTGTGGCGTACTGGCTTCCTCGGTTAAACGTTTGTCATTTAAGTGAAACCTCTGACAGTGAATGTGGTCGCTCAACCAGGTCGGCTCTGCAACCCAGCGGCCATTTCGAACCGGGTAGCGGGTCGCAGGCGGCGCACTGTCCTGCATCCAGACCCGGTATTGCGGCTCATCCATGATGCCCGTATCTTTGTTTTTCAGCCAGTGATCCCACCAACGCAGTGTGTCCTGCAGAAAACCGATACGTGGGCCTGGAAGCCCAAAATGGGGGTACTTGTGTGCCCACGGGCCGACAAGACCTTTTTTGGGACAATGCAACCCTTCCAGCATTCTCGGTATGGCATTGGAATAGCCGTCTGCCCAGCCACCGACAGCGTAGACTGCACATTCAATGTCTGCGTAGTTTTCGCAGACTGACCCATGTTGCCAAAATGCATCGCGTGTCTGATGTGAGAGCCATTTCATCGACCAGGGATCGTTGGCCTCAAGCCGTACCATCCACAGATCATCCCAGCCTTCACCAACGTTCGAGGGATCGGGCGGTCTCGAATTAAACGCAAACATCGTAGCGCCCCACGACATAGCATCATTAATCATGACACCACCCATGTAATGGATATCGTCGGCATAGCGATCATCTGTCGAGGCGATTGTGACGATAGCCTTCAATGAAGGCGGTCGACGAGCCGCAATCTGTAGACCATTGAATCCACCCCACGAGATACCAATCATGCCAGTCTGTCCACTACACCAAGGTTGTGTCGCGATCCATTCCAATACTTCGAGTGCGTTGTCCTGTTCGACCTTCAGGTACTCGTCTTCCAGAATGCCCTCGGAATCACCTGCGCCGCGCATGTCGACCCGAACACACGCGTATCCATGCCCTGCGTAATAGGGGTGGGTCAGTGCGTCGCGTTCCGAGGTGCCGTCACGTTTTCGGTAAGGTAGGAACTCCAAGATTGCAGGCACTGGATCTTGCTCGGCATCTTCGGGTAGCCAAATACGGGCAGCGAGGCGTATCCCTTCTGCTAAAGGTATAAACATATTTTCAATTTCTCGAACTATTCTCGGAAACGCGCTAACAATTGAGATATCATTTTCTTTCATTTGTTTTCTCGACGATCGAAATTTGATCTTACTGGATTCGCGACAATCTGCATTTGTAGTATTCTATTAATACCACTGTCCTGGTAACAACAACAAATGCGTACTACTTGGCAAGTCAGCCATAGTAATAATAAGATTTCCCGTACATACATTCCCTAGTCATCAATTATTAATACGATTCTTGTCAATCAGTCATGAACTCCATTGTTAATTCAGTTCGCTATCCCATTCATGAGCTCGATAGTCAGGTGGTGCTGGATTTAGTGGCGTCTGCCCGATCGGAACTGACATTGACGGGTGCCTGTCACTTTCCCCAGTTTCTCAACTGCTCCGGACTATCTGTCTGCCTAAAAGAAGCCGTAGCACTAGAGTCTCTGGCCCATCCCAGCAACAATGAGTA
>DODG01000028.1 GCA_003509065.1 Acidobacteriota bacterium | reverse complement strand
TTGATCACCCGACCGACGTGGCCGTAGACCCCGACGGAGATATCTACGTCAGTGACTGGGCAAATAATCGAGTCCAAGTGTTCAATTCATTGGGTGAATACATATTACAAATAAGAGGATCTGCGACTGATCTCTCAAAATGGCAGAAACGTTACGTGGAAAGCAACCCGGATGTTGTTAAGGCGAGGCGGCGGGTAGAGAGTTTAGAACCTGAGATGAAATTTGCCCTACCAACCGGAGTGAATTACGACAAAAGTAGAGATAGACTTTTCGTAGTGGACTCACAGCGATGGAGAATTCAAATTTTCAACAAATTGAAAGACTACGCTGAGGCTCAGTTCAATATCTAATCCCTTCACCAAACAGGCCATCTAGGAATACAACCCGCTAAGACTTTATAAAAACCATTCAATCAGAATTAGCCATCGATGCTTACTATTATTTAAAAACAACGCTATTTTGATACAAATCAAGAACAAGCACACAGGAGTAAAAAATGCCCCCGCATAAAATGCGCCTCGAACGCGATTCTATGGGCGAGTTGGAAGTCCCAGCACAGGCATATTACGGTGGCAATACTCGAAGAGCTGAGCTTAATTTCCCGATCAGTAATCTGAGATTAGGCCGGTCATTCATCAAGGCCATAGGGCAAATCAAACAGTCAGCTGCATTTGTAAACCTCGATCTGGGTGCGATCGAGTCAGATATAGCACAGGCAATTATCGCATCCGCCGGAAGAGTAATCGAAGGCGAATTTGATGATCAGTTTGTTGTTGACGTTTTCCAAACAGGGTCCGGAACGTCTACTAACATGAACGCTAACGAGGTGATTTCAAATGTCGCTATCGAATCACTTGGCGGCACGATAGGTTCTCGAACACCTGTTCACCCCAACGACCACGTCAACAAGGGACAGTCATCTAACGACGTTTTCCCTTCTGCCATTCATCTGGCAGCTGCAGTTTCTATCAAAGATAACCTAATACCCGCGCTGCAAGAGCTGGAGAATTCACTTAGAGAAAAATCAAAGGAATTTTGGGGTATTGTAAAAACAGGTCGAACTCACCTCCAAGATGCTACCCCGATCCGACTCGGACAAGAGTTTTTAGGATACGCCGGACAAATGGAGCTGGGGAAAAAGCGAGCCGAAAAAGCTCTTGCTGAGCTTTCCGTTCTCGCCCTAGGAGGTACGGCAGTAGGAACGGGTATTGGAATGCACCCCGAATTCAGTAGCCGTGTAATAACTCGACTTGGCGAATTGACAGAGCTTAATCTCTCAGAATCCACCAACCATTTTCAGGCGCAAAGTACACTCGATGCAGTAGTTTCAGCATCAGGCGAACTCAAGTCAGTTGCAGTTGGAATGCTAAAAATTTCCAATGATTTACGATGGCTTGGATCGGGCCCTCGTGCTGGCATCGGTGAAATTACGCTCCCGGAAGTCCAGCCGGGATCTTCAATAATGCCAGGAAAGGTCAACCCAGTTATAGCGGAATCGGTCGCAATGGTTTCTGCGCAGGTGATCGGAAACGACACGACAATAACCATAGCTGGTCAATCTGGTAACTTCGAGCTCAACGTCATGATGCCCGTAGCGGCACACAACATTCTCGAATCAATAGAGTTGCTGGCGACGTCGGCGAAGAATCTTGCAAGGCAGTGTATTAACGGACTAACCGCAACAGACAAAGGTCCAGAGATGGTCATGGAAGGTCTCGCAATCTGCACCGCTTTAGCACCCATCATCGGATACGACGCTGCAGCTGCAATAGCACATGAAGCGTCTCAAAACGGTGAAACCATCAAAGAGGTTGCATTGCGCGTGTCCGATTTAACCTCGGATCAGCTTGATGAAATCCTTGATCCGCTATCAATGACCGAACCAAATGAATAGAGACTGCCCAAAGTATCAACACGATTAGATTAAGTGCGCAGATCGGTGCATACTATCGCCGATCTACTTATTGACCAGAACTGAGAGCCTGACATGAATGCTGAAGACAAAATCAAAAAACTAGGAATCGATCTCACCCACCCTGCAGCGCCTGTGGCCAATTACGTACCTGCAGTAAGGACCGGCAACTTGGTCTATTTATCGGGTAAAGGTCCCACTCAATCCGACGGTACGATGATGTCCGGGAAAGTCGGTTCCGATCTCGATATCGACCAAGGATATGAAGCGGCAAGGTTAGTCGGAATCCAATTACTCGCAGCACTAAAGGAACATCTCGGAGACCTTAATCGTGTCAGTCAGGTTGTGAAAGTCCTAGGAATGGTCAACAGTAGTCCAGATTTCGAAGATCACCCAAAAGTCATAAACGGATGCTCAGATCTCTTAGTTTCGGTATTCGGTGAGAACGGTAAGCACGCCAGATCAGCAGTTGGCATGGGTAGCCTGCCAGGACAGATACCAGTAGAGATCGAGATGATAGTCGAAGTCATTTAGACTAAAAACACTTGATGTCCAACAGTATTCAAATAAAGACCATTAACCATGTCGGGATTCCTATTTGGGATAGACGCGTATCACTGAAGTTCTACCGCGACGTTCTAGGACTTCAAGTAATCCCATCAATGGTCGATTCTCCAAACATTGTATGGACACGTACCCTCGACGGAACCATGGTTCATCTAATCGAACCCTCTGACGGTGAGACTTTAGGCGGCGCACACACCGCATTTGAAGTAGAAAATTTCGATAGCGCGGTCACAGCGATTCAAAGCTCAGGTTATCCAGATATCAGCGACCCAGGTGAACGGCACGATGGACAAAGGTGTATATTCGTCAGCGATGATGATGGCAACAAACTTGAATTCACAACCGCTAGCGGACTAAAGCCATCCAACCGAGTAGTAGACGCACTCGGGTACACAACGGAGGCTGGAACCAACGTTGTCGCCCCCTCCCCTTCTGAAATAAAAATATCCGGTATCAACCATGTCGGACTGCCGATCAACAATCGTGTTGACGCCATGAAGATGTATCGTGATTTGCTCAACATAAAAGTGATTCCCCACCAGATTGGAGGAAATACACTCACCTGGACTGAACTGGCTGACGGCTCGATGATTCACGTGATCGATCCTCCGAAATCAGTTGGCCCAAGAGGAGATGGTAGGCAGCACGTTGCATTCGAAGTAGCTGATATAGAAGGCACAGCTGAATTCTTAATAAACGCGGACATCGAAATTGTCGAAGGCATAGGTACACGCCACGACGAACAACAATTCCTCTTCGTCTACGACCCGGATGGTAATCGCATCGAAATCGCTACAAGAGGTGATCATTCAGAGACCAATCGCACAGCCGATAACGATGGGTACACAAGCGAGAACGGTGTGCTCCTCTAAGGTACTTATCGGATGCTGGGTTCGCAGGTTCCACCAAACTTGGGTAAGACCTACAACTGTTCCTGAATCGGCAGTCGGTCAATTAACAGCCCTGTAGCGTCAACAACAGCATTCGTGATCGCTGCAGCTATAGGCACAATGCCTGGTTCTCCTACACCTGTGGGATGGTTCGAAAGACCATCAACAAATGACACGTTGATTTCTGGAACATCAGTGATACGAGGAACCCTGTACGAACCAAATCCGGTATTGATTACGCGACCTCCTTCAAACTGAACACTCTCCCACAGAGTCGTACCCATACCCATAACGACAGCTCCTTCGACTTGGTTACGCGCCCCTTCCGGATTGAGCACCTTGCCGCAATCGAACGCCACATCTACTCGTTCAACCGAAACGTTACGCCCATTTACTTCCACCTTAGCGACTTGCGCAACATAGCTCCCCGCGTCGAATCCTACTGCAACGCCAAACCCCAAACCAACATTCTTAGTGCGCGAATCCCATCCACTCATCTCTGCGACGGTTTCCAGTACACTTCGATATCGCTGATTACTCAGATTATTCAACCGAAACTCCAGCGGATCTAAGCCAAGTTCGCGAGCGATCGTATCGATGTGAACCTCACGTCCGAAATGATTTGTGGCCCCACCAAGCGAACGATATGAGCCATGGGGCAATGGAGAGGGAG
This sequence comes from Acidobacteriota bacterium, assembly GCA_003509065.1. The sequence continues at coordinate 1,734 of DODG01000028.1, read as the reverse complement.
AGTCTGCTATTCGAATCCTTACGGCCTCTGAATCGTAGGGCGAATCGGCTCCTCGTCGACCCCTGAAAGGATTATCACCGGCATGAAACGCTGTGTAATCCCATACCATCAATTTTCCGTCGGAATCAATTCCGGCATTGATCTCCATAACGGCAGCGGGACGTACTGTGCTGATAGAAAATTCCTCTTCACGAGAATAGCTAATCTTTACGGGTCTTCCTGACTCACGCGCCAAAATCGCAGCCTCATAGCTAACAGTTTGTGACTTGGTGCCGAATGACCCACCAACTTCCTGAACAATAACCCGAATATCCTCTGCCTCCATACCGAGTCGATCCGCTAGGTAAGACCGTTCCGTGAACGGTCCGCGGTTAGCACACCAAACTGTAAGAGACCCGTCTTCATTCCATTTTGCTGTCGCCGCACTAGGCTCCATCTGAGCATTAGCCACATACGGAACGTAGTAAACACCCGATACCACGCGATCAGCTTTCGCAAGAGCGTCCACCGTATCTCCGTCGTCGCGCAACAACACTGGTTCATTCCCGCGGTCCTTTAAAACGGCCGGAAGGTTCCAGTCAGAAACGTCATCATCCTGTTCGTTCCACCTTGCTCTAATGAAGGATGCCACGTTATCGACTGCATCTTTCGATTCCGCCACAACCCCTATCAATCCGTCAATCTGCACCAAGCAAACGAATCCTGGGACCTGTTCTGCCCTCGATACGTCGAGACGGGCCAAAATGGCCCCCACCGACGGTGGTCGAATTATGCGTCCATAAGCAGTATTTTCCAATGTGAAATCATGAGCATATACGGTAGCCCCAATCACTCGTTCGGCGCCGTCAACTCGGGCAGATCCATTATGAATGGTCAGTGCTTCTACTAATTGTTCGCCTGCATCATCCTCCCCAGATATTTCAACCACGGAAGTAGATCGACTGGCAGCATTATCGGATCCATTTGCTATCCTAGCTTTCAGCTCATTCTTCGCAGCCTCCGTGGCTCGGAGCAGCTGAACTCCTACCGTCCGAGTAGAGGCACTACCAGTCGTCCCCCTATCGAACGGGACTCTCGCCGTATCGGCCAGAACGATGTTCACGTTCTCAATACTGGTATCGAATGCCGCCGAGATCATTCGTGCGAATCCATTACGGATTCCTTGCCCATATTCAACTTTTCCTGAATAAAAAGTTATCGAACTGTCACTAAATACCTCAAGCAATACACTCGGATCAGGAGCTAGTCCTGTTTGCTGGATAACCCCAGCGAATGGTGGACCAACAACTCGAACAACAACGGTAGGTTTTGCACTCATGCTAAACCTTCAATATCTGAAGCTTGCTGAACAGCTTTCAGTATCCTCACGTAGGCACCGCATCGGCATATATGACCGCTCAATGCGCTCTTGATCTCACTTATATCAGGTGCCGAATTCTTAGATAACAGCGCAGTCGCGGAAATTACGAATCCAGGTGTGCAATAACCACACTGAAAAGCCGAATTTTCGACAAATGCTTTCTGGACAAGGTTCAAGTGGCCATTCTCAGCCAATCCTTCCACAGTTGTAACCTCGCGACCCGTGACAGATCCAACAGAGGTGATACAAGATCGCATCGGCTCGCCGTCAATCAACACGGTACAGGCACCACAGTTCCCTTCACCGCAGCCATACTTCGTTCCTGTCAATTTAACTTCTTGCCGAAGGACGTCGAGTAGTGAATGCTCTGGGCT
>DODG01000050.1:1961-8087 GCA_003509065.1 Acidobacteriota bacterium | reverse complement strand
TGTTGAAATGTATGTTGTAAGCGTGTTTTGTCGGTTAAATTGAACCATTAATGATGTAGCAAGTCGTGAGGTTAAGGAGCCCATCGATGATCAAGATGTTACTGGTGATTTGCGTAGTGTTGAGTGTGATGGCGATCGGCGCGTTCGTTGTCAGCGCTGAAGACTTAAAACCTGGCGACATGGCGCCCGAGTTTTCACTGGCTGGTTCCGATGGCAACACTCACTCGCTCTCTGAGCTTAGAGGTACAACGGTTGTCCTTGCGTGGTTTCCAAAGGCTTTCACTGGTGGTTGAACGGCTGAATGCAAATCGTTCCGTGAGAACGGTGATGCTATTAAGAAGTTTGACGTTTCTTATTTCATGGTCAGTGTCGACGACATAGAGACCAATACTAAGTTTGCCGAATCGTTAGAGGCAGATTTTCCATTGTTAAGTAACGAAGAAAAAGATGTTGCGGAAGCATATGGTGTCGTATCAGCAGTGCGCCCGTTTCCGGCGCGTTGGACTTTCTATATCGATGTTACTGGCAAGATTATTTATATCGACAAAGACGTCAATGCTTCGACAGCAGGTAGTGATGTCGTCGTAAGACTGGCGGCGCTTGGCGTGGCCGAGCAATAAGGGCTAACTAGACGTATCAGCTAACTTCACCCAGTCGAGACACATTTTCAGCCTTCGATGGAGTTAGGCTAGAGTCTGAGCAAGATTAGCGGAACCTCGCTCAGTCTTCGCTTTTCTGGTCGTCCGGGTCTTTGACTTCTTCCTTGAATCCTCTGATCGCCTGCCCCATACCTTTACCAAGACCTGAGAGGCGTTTCGCCCCAAAGATCAGTACGAGAATGAAGAAGATGATAAGTAATTCGCCAATACCGATACCAAAGGGCATGACTAAACCTTTCTCTATAAGACATCCTCACAATATCATGTGCGCATACCTAATTAGAAGCGTCCACTAGTCTGACTCAAATGAACAAGTTTTTCGAGCACTTCGTCCAGCCTCTCTTCGATTTCTGCATCTTCTAGGACTCCGTCACAGAAAGCTTCTTTCGTGACATAAACGAAGCGGGGAATTATGAGGCAGTGGAAGTCGAGCATCAAGCTGTTAGCAAGTCCCATGAGGGACATATAACTGCCTTTTCCTCCTGCGGCACAGAGAAATCCGACCACTTTCTCTGACCAGGCTTTTCCAGTTAATTCGATGAGATTCTTCGTAGCGGCGCTGGCGGCGTAGTTATAAACGGGTGTTGCGATCAAGATGCCACGGGCCTCTTGAATCCAGGTTTGGAGTTGAATGACAGATTCAGCCGAATAACAGTCGGAAGCATTACAAAGTGGTAACTGGTAATCGGCCAAATTGACAAACCTTGTTTCCTGGCCAACCGCTAGTAGCTGTTCGTTGGCACGCTTGGCGAGAATACGAGAACGACTATTCGGATTTAAGCTGCAACTAAGAACGAGTAGCATTTTAGCATCGTATCATGATGTCTTGGTGGGTCATGAAGGTTGATGCTAGGGGAGGGGCAGTGTCATTACTCTGGATAGTTCTTTCTCACTGCATGCCAAGACCGTTAACATGCTAGGTTGAAGACTGCTTCAGTTGTAAAGCGTTCGACCTAAACGAGTCAAGCCTAATTAAGATAGATTTACACGCCAGGCGGGTGAAATCGTCCATCCGCTGCTGTCCAGCCGCCGTCAGCAAATAGCACGGTTCCGGTAACATAACTTGAAGCATCCGATGACAAAAATATTATAGGCCCAACCATTTCCTCTGGGGTTGCCCACCGTCCAAGTACAGTCTTGGAAGCATACGCTTCATACCAATCTGGGACGGACTTAATTGGCTCTGTCAGGGGTGTTTCAACAATGCCTGGGGCCAGTGCATTAACTCGAACCCCTGAAGGTCCGAATTCGGCAGCGGCTGTCCGTACAAGTTGTACGATACCGGCTTTGGTTGCGGCATAGACCGACTGACCTGGTTCAACCACTTGTGAACGGATCGAGGAAAATAGGACGATGCTACCTGCGCCTGCCTGAGTCATGTGTCGCCCAGCCGTCCGAAGCACATTAAAACTACCTTTTAGATTAAGGGAAACCACTTTGTCGAATTCATCAGAGCTGTAGGTCAGTAGCGATTTCCTCACGTTTACACTTGGAGTGCATATTACGACGTCAAGTTGGTTGTGGCGTTGCACAATGCTATCAAGAGCTTCGTCAACTAAATCTTCCTTCGTGATGTCTAGCATTGTGCCGTAGGATGCACATCCAAATTCTTTGATTTGTTGAACAACCGCTTGGACTCCATCGTCGTTAATGTCGAAGCAGTGGACGATTGCGCCATGTTTAGCGAATTCAAGTGAAGTGGCTTTGCCAATACCTGAAGCTGCGCCAATAATCGCAACGATCTTATTTTTTAGATTAAAGTAATCTTTGGTTGACATCCCAGTGTCATCCTTTCAGAGGCGGGCCGCTGGTGGGTTAGAACTCCCTTGTGAGCCTGTTAGGTATCGTCTCGCTGCCCAGATTGTCATGCACACTGTGACGCTAGCAATGACGCCCAGCGTGGCTGAGGTGAACACTCCAGAAGTTTGTTCGATCGAGATTATCTCGACCGTCACTACCAGAGCAAGCCCTGCAGCAATTGCAGACAATACTTCGGGAGTTCCAATCTTACGAATGTAGAGGCCCATGACGATTGGAACAAACAAACTCACGGTGAGTAAGGTGTAGAACACACTCATCACAGTAATGATCGATTTAGCAAAAATTGCGATGAGTAACGCCAGAGTGCCACCACCTATGGCTGCACGACGTGCGACTTTTAAGACAGATGAGTCGCTGGCCTCTCTATTAATGAACCGTCGATAGAGGTCCTGACTGACTGACGTTGAGAGCATAAATAAAATAGCGTCAGCAGAACTGACTTCAGCTGAAAATAGCGCGACAAGACCTATTGCACCTATTAATGGAGGCAAAGATTCCATTAGAAGGATTGGTAAGGCCATCCCAGGATTAATTAGGTCTGGATATGCCGATCGCGCGATAGCACCTAAGAGTGTTGGGACAAAAGCGAATAGAAGCAAGACGAGGCCGGTCCAGCCGACAGCACGACGTACTGTGTGTTCATCTACAGCGCCGTACACCTTTTGCAGTAAGCCCGGCGAGACAATAAAAGCTGGCACGAGCATTGGTAAGTAGATCCACCCGCCTCCAGAACCACCTAAGAAGTTCCAGTATTCAGGTATTGCTTCGGTGTTTGTGAACACGGTCTCGAGGCCGCCGGCTTGAAAGAGTGCAAAAGGTACGACCAACATAAAACCAATAAGCAGCATGCACAGTTGAATTACATTGACCCAAGCGGAGGTCAATAATCCACCAGCTGAAAAATACGTCATGATGACGACGCCACCGATAATGCAACCGACGTACTGTGGAAGGCCCGTAATGACATTTAATACAAAGGCAATTGCCAACAGCTGTGCTGCCAAAATAATAAGTGTTCCGAGCCAGAGCAACACTGCGATCACTGCACGGACATTACGGTCATATCGATGTTCGAGGAAATCGCCTACAGTTTTGAACTTGTGGCGAGTGGCAAGTTGATGCATTCGTGGACCGACCCAAAAAGCGAGCACTAGGGAACCTATACCAGCTGAGCCGACCCACCACCACGCACTCAAGCCGATTCGGTAGCCTAATTCAGTAGCGCCAACCGTTGAGCCGGCTCCGATGTTTGCTGCGAGCATGGTTGAGAAAAGTAGGCCAGGTTTAAGACGTCGACCTGCCACAAAAAAGTCGTTTGTGTCACGGACCCGCCGGCCGACCCAAAGGCCGATCCCAATGAGGATTAAACCGTAGATGAGTAGTAATGAAAGATGAAGTGTCACGGGTGGGACAAATCGAAATCTCGCGCAGCAGGATAGCCAGGTATGCTTGTTGCCTGGCGTACGGCTCGTACGACCGCTTCGGCCATTACTTCGGCTGCGAGTGCGCCGATGGTGAATATGTCAGGTGCACCGGAAAGTTTACCAGTCGCAAGGGCAAAAATGGTATCACCGTCAACAGGGGTGTGAGCTGGCGCGATAGTACGTGCAAGTCCATCATGGGCCATCTGCGCGATCTTTTTAGCCTGCGACTTCGTTAAAACTGCATTGGTGGCTACTACGCCAATCGTTGTATTTTCACCTTGGCGGAGCCGTCCGATCTCGCCCGAGCGAATCAAGCGCCGTGCGTCAGCGAAGCTCTGTCCGTCTTCCGTACGTACTCCTGCGACTATTTCTCCAGTCGTGGGATCTAAAATGTCTCCTACCGCATTGACAGCAACGAGTGCGGCGACTGTTAATCCATTAGGCATTGTCACAGCCGCGCTGCCGAGCCCGCCCTTCATCGCGCGCGACCCACCTCGCAGTTTACCTACGGTGGCGCCAGCTCCCGCACCGACATTCCCTTCATTTACGGGTGAGGTGCTAGCTATGGTGGCCGCTTGAAGGCCACAGTCGGCCGTAGGTCGTACGTCCGGCGCGTTACCGACGCCTAGGTCGAATAAGATTGCGGCTGGCACGATCGGTACACGGGCAAACCGTGTTTCGTATCCGATGTTATGGGATTCGAGGTACTGCATCACTCCCGTGGCTGCATCTAGTCCAAAGGCACTTCCACCGGCGAGTACTAGCGCATGCACTTGTTGCACCGTATTAATTGGATCTAAGAGGTCGGTTTCACGTGTGCCAGGTGCACTACCACGCACGTCTACACCTGCCACGGCACCATCCTCAACTATGATGACCGTGCATCCAGTGGGACGTTCTGAAAGTGTGTGATGCCCAACTTTTATTCCCTCAACCGCTGTCAACCCATGTCTGTTGACCGCTGCATCACCCTCCTGATGGGGTAAAGCCCACAGCAGTGTCCAGGTAATCAACGCAATTCCGACCGTAATAGCGGATGTTCGATATATGATTCGAGTCATTGTCTGTTCCTACAGGAAAACTCTTCTGATAATACTTGAAATTGGTCTGGCTTCGGTAACGTTGGATGTTAGAATCGCACCACGTTTTACAGGTAAAACGCTACAATGACGCCAGCTACTAAGGTAAATGACTCATCACGCTGAAACTGAAAAAGTATTACAGGTGGTCGACGGGATTACTGACGAGATCGTCGAATTTGCCGCAGATCTGGTACGAATTCCGACTGTGAACCCACCGGGGGCCCTGTATGAAGTTTGCGCCCACACTATAGGCGAACGCCTTAAATCTTTCGGGTTTTCGGTCAATTACGTTGCAGCGGAAGGGCTTCCTGAACACAGTCCCACACACCCACGCGTCAATGTCATCGGTTCTCGTGCAGGCAGTGTTTCTCGACCATTACTGCATTTGAATGGACATTTTGATGTTGTTCCACCAGGTTACGGCTGGACCCTTGACCCCTTCGGGGGAATTGTGCGGGATGGTCGCCTGTATGGCCGTGGTAGCGCGGATATGAAGGCTGGCCTCGCCGCCGCTATCTACGCGGCAGAGGCTGTCCGTCGTGCAGGAGTTGAGTTACGAGGGACGATTGAAGTTAGTGGCACGGTGGATGAGGAGAGCGGTGGTATGGCGGGCGTAGCTTGGCTTGCTCAAAATGGACTGATTTCGTCGAATAAGACTGACTATGTGATCATTCCTGAACCCCTTAATGTTGACTGCGTGTGTGTAGGTCATCGCGGTGTTTACTGGTTTGACATAACAACTTATGGTCGCGTGGCACATGGGAGCATGCCTTTTCTTGGGATAAATGCAATCGATCAAATGAATAAGGTGCTTAATACCATTCGCGAAGAACTTGTTCCAGAATTAGCAACACGGATGACAGACATGCCGGTAATACCCTCACAGGCTCGATATGCCACCATCAACACCAACACAATTGAAGGAGGCCAGGCGAACCAATTGATGCAGACTCCATGTGTTGCAGATCGATGCACCGTTATCTTCGATCGACGTTTTTTACCAGAGGAAGAATTCGAAACTGTTCGGGGCGAAGTTGAAGAACTCTTAAAACGGTTATCGATTAAGACACCTGACTTGAAGTACGACTTGCAGGATCGTTTGATTGTGCAGCCAATGCGGACCCCTGAGATGTCGCCCGT
>DODG01000050.1:0-1568 GCA_003509065.1 Acidobacteriota bacterium | reverse complement strand
GGCACCTATGATCACAAACATGTAACCAATATTGGCGGGGTCACAGACTGCATTGCATATGGTCCTGGTGCACTTCACTTGGCACACCAACCTGACGAATGGTGTGGGATCGATGACCTTGTCGCTGCGACTAAGGTGCTCGCTCTCTCCATCCTTAAGCTGGTCGCTTGACTTAACGTGTTCTACGGTGCTGTCAATTTATTAAGTGAATCAAGGAAGTCTCGCTGCGACCTATTATTATCTAGTGAATAAGGTATAGCTCAGTTTGTCGTCCAGCGATCCAACGCCAGCCATCTTCGAGCAGGGCTGCATCTTCCTCGAGTGCGAAGCTGACCTGTTGGCCATCCCACTCCGGAACGCTATGTCTGACATTAAGTTCGATTGAGTGCCAAGTATTCGATTGGAAAGTGTAATCTCCACGTACTGGCACGCCTTGCTGATGATCCCACATACCAATGGGTGGACCGGCAGCATGGCCGTGGTACCCGATCGCGTGGCAATAGATTGACGGCACTAGATTGTCTCTTTTGGCATGTGCCAATGCCTGAAGGAGAGCTTCGTTACCAGAGACCCCCAGTTGTGCGTACTGCATCGTGATGTCTTGGAGTTTGTTGCCGGCTTTTAGTCCATCCAAGATACCTTGCGGTGGCATGGTTTCAAGAGGCTTTAAAACGTAAGCATTGTGTTGGGTATCTGTAGAGAACCCTAGGTATATAAGCCCAAAGTCACAATGAAGAAGGTCACCGTACTGGATGACCAATGCATTGTCTTCATCAGATACAGCTGATGAATTAGCTCTTCGTTGAATCGATACCGATGGGTGAAACCATTGCCCGAGGCCTAAGTTTGCGACGCGTTGCCGCATCCACCAGACTACATCCTCAGTGGTTGTGACATTCGGCACAATCACTTTATTAGAGAATGCCTCCGCAATAATTGCATGAGCAATGTTCATGACATGTCGATATTGCTCGGTTTCTTCCGGAAGCTTAGTTTCAAGCCAGCCCACCGCCAGCATTTCCGCCGAGCGCACACGAGCAGAGTAGGTCGGGCCCAAGGCTTTAAGGAGTTCGCGTTCTTGTTGCCCGCTCAATCCGTCAGCGTGGTTCCATGCAGATGAGGTGTTGACGCCGATCACTTTTGGATTTCGCAGACGCACCGCGTCTGCTAAGCCAGTCCATTGGTTCTCGTTTGCGTGGTTGGTCGGAGAGAAGAGGCCATCGTAATCGAATCGTCCGATTGAGATTCGTTCAATTCCAAGCTCATTGCCACGATCGAAGAAGACGAGAATTGTGCGCCGTCTCGAAGAGTATGTAGTTAATGGAGCCATCGAACGAAAGACAGGGTCATCATTATATTCACGTGAAACAATAATCCACATGTCGATTCCTGTTCGTCGCATGAGGTTTGGCAAGATGACGTCGAAGCGCGTTTGGATTCTCGATCGAATCAAAGGCGCTTGCTCTCTATGTGTCAGAACTCGCTCATGAAGTAGATCATCAGCAGATAGAGGAATCCACGCTAACATCACCATGTATATTGTTAAGAATACGCGTCGCATGGTCTAA
>DODG01000258.1 GCA_003509065.1 Acidobacteriota bacterium | reverse complement strand
AAAGGTTATATATGTTAAAACACGGTTGGGATAAGAAAGATCTTCGAATTCTGGAAATTCTCCAAGAACAGGCCCGAATATCAAATTCGGACCTTGCCCAACGTGTCGGCCTCTCCCCATCACCTTGTTGGCGCAGGGTGAGGGCCTTAGAAGATGCGGGTGTGATTCAACAGTATGTAGCGCTGGTCAGTGCCAAGTCTGTTGGGTTGCCGATTAACGTGTTTGCTACTGTGACATTGGATAAGCAGATTGAGTCCGCACTCGAAGCATTCGAAAAATCGGTAACGGAACGACCGGAAGTGATGGAATGTTATTTGATGACAGGCGAATTCGATTATTTACTGAGAGTAGTGGTACCAGACCTTGAAGCTTACGAGCATTTTTTGTTAGAGCATCTAACGCGGATCAAAGGAATCGCGAGCATTAAGTCAAGTTTTTCACTAAAGCAGGTGTGTTACAAAACCACGCTTCCACTACCGCAGTAAGGCACTGAATCAGTTTACAGATTCTGTATCCCGTTCGCCGAAGACATCTTCGCGTTGAGACGGACGGCAACGCCGGTATCGCACAGGGTATTCAGCTTGTCCTCCAAGTTCATCAGCGGCGTGCCAAACCCAACGCGGGTCGTATAGCATGCCACGCGCTAATGCGACCATGTCAGCTTTACCTTCAGAGACAATAAATTCAGCTTGGCGCGGCTCAGTAATCATTCCAACGGCAATTGTCGGAAGACCGGTTTCTCGCCGGATTCGCTCGGACAGGTGAACTTGGTATCCCGGCCCAACCGGAACCACTTGGTCTTGGGACAGTCCACCACTTGACACATCGATCCAGTCGCAGCCGCGCTCTTGTAACAGCTTGCAGAGCACAATGGATTGCTCAATATCCCACCCGCCATCAACCCAGTCGGTAGCCGATAAGCGGATACCAAGAGGCTTGTTCGAGGGCCAAGCGGAGCGGGTGGCCTCGAAAACTTCAAGCGTAAAACGCATCCGATTATTCAAAGACCCCCCATAGCTGTCCGTTCTTAGATTGCTAATGGGCGAAAGAAATTGATGAAGCAGGTAGCCATGCGCTGCGTGTAGTTCGAGCGCGTCAATCCCAACCCGTTCCGCACGACGGGCAGAGTCAGCAAAGTTTGCCACGATAGCTGCAATTTCAGCCGGGTCTAATTCTCGAGGCGCGAGAGCTTGTTCATGAAGACGAATGGCTGATGGAGCAACGGTTTGCCAGCCGCCATTGACGGGTAGGATTGGCTTTCGACCTTCCCAGGGACGGGTAGAAGACGCCTTGCGCCCCGCGTGTGCGAGTTGTAGGGCAATGGGTGTGTCTGAGATCTCTTTGCAGAAGTGAACGACCCGCCCTAAGGCCGATTCGTTGTCGTCGGTGTAAAGGCCCATACAGTGAGGTGTGATACGTCCAATGGCCTCAACGTTGGTCATTTCAATACATAGAAGTCCCACTCCAGATGCCGCGAATTGACCAAGGTGCATATGATGCCAAGGGCCAGCAGAACCTTCCGTTGCGGAGTATTGGCACATCGGTGAGACCATGACTCGATTTCGAATCATAAGTCCCCGCATTCGAATCGGGGTAAAAAGAATCGGGGTCGGAGAGTTGTTCACGATGTGCACCTACTATTTCGATACTGGTTGCTAGTAGTAACCGCGGGAAAGTCCAATGGTATGTACTGACCCATGTACTGCGCCGAATTAACGCTGAGTCAACTCCCGCTCTCTTTGTCGAACATGCCGAGCAATAGAAGCGAGCCGTCGATCAGGCATACCAAGATTATCTAGCTGTAAGACGGTTTCGTACAAGTATTCAGAACATGAACCCAAGGTACCCTTCGCTTCAGCAATGGTTTGAATCACGGTCTCGTCGTCCAGCGTGCCTGCATAACGATTGTGGTTACGATTAATGACAAACGCGATTGCCTTAAAGCTTGACTTGTCCGAAATACGGGCGCTTACCCAGGTAGGACGATATGCAGCTGTGATGAGCTCCCGACGAAAGACGATATCAAGTTCGCTGCGAATCTCACGACGATCAATTTTATAAAAAATACCGTTACAAGATCCGCCACGCTCAAGCCCTAGCATGAGACCTGGTTTAGATGGTGAACCGCGCCCAATAGTCGACCAAAGACAAAAACTTCGGTGATAGCCATGTACTTTGCCGCGTAGTTTTTCAGTGAAGTGAACCGCAGGGTTCCAAATTAGGGATCCATAACCGAAGATCCATATCGAATCTCGCGATGGCGCGGTTTCAATCATTTTTTCGACGATCTGCTCCCTTTCTTGATCTGTCATTAATCGACCATCATCGCCAGACTGTTCCACGAGACGGCGGATGGTGCCGTTAAGAATAGACTCTCGAGTGATGACGGGTTGGACCATGAAATATTACGGCGCTTAAAACCGGCTCATAGTCGATCCGTAAGAATTGGAGTCGCATCTGGCCGACTGTCTAATCCAGGGAGAAGTTCGGTTCCAAGGCCTGGCCCTGATGGTGGCAGAATCCAACCATCATGTACTTTCGGCACGACAGTAACCAATTCCTTGTACCAACCATCGTAAAACGCCCGAACGGACTCTTGAACCAGCGCATTAGTGGCATTCAGCGAAAGATGAACGGCTGCCATGAACGCCACAGGGCCCGTGCAGTCGTGTGGCGCAACCGGAAGATGATAAGTTTCGCCGAGAGTTGATATTTTTTTGGCCTCTGTCAGTCCGCCACACCAGACGATGTCTGGCATCAAAATCCCTGGGGCGCGGCTTTCGATTAAATCACGGTAGCCCCAGCGCCCAGCAATCGTTTCGCTGGCACAAACAGGAACCCGAGTCGCTTCCGCGAAGCGGGAAAGCGCCGGAAGACTGTCCATACGGACAGGATCT
>DODG01000188.1 GCA_003509065.1 Acidobacteriota bacterium | reverse complement strand
GGGAGACCGGCTCAGTCGGACCACCGAATGCCAAGACTGCCTTTGACGATTTGTTTAAGTAATTAATGATTTTCTGGCTTGGAATCCGGTCAGCTCTCTCTTCTTCTATTAACGTGTGAATTCTTGGGCGCGTTCAACATCGAAGTCTGGATTTTCTAGTGGCATCTGTGCGCCGACATTATCGCGCCAAACATGCAGCATGTCGGTCAAGTGTTTGGCTTGAGATGGGTAGCGTATGGCGAGATTCTGAGTTTCACTGACATCAAGGCCTAGGTCGTAGAGTTCAACCCGAGCATCTTCGTAGAATTCGATCAACTTCAGATCGCCCACACGAACGGCGCCGTGTGGCGTGGCACCGCCTGGATGGTAATGGGGGTAATGCCAGTAAAGGGCTTCACGATCAATTGGACCTGCACTTTTTAACAAAGGGACGAGGCTTATGCCATCCTGTAGTTCTGGAGAATTTTCACCTAAGCCAGCGATTTCTAAAATCGTTGAATAAATATCTGGGCTAATAATAGGGGTGCTTTCCACTGTGCCAGGTGGGACGGTGCCAGGCCACCTTACGATGAACGGCACACGGATGCCACCTTCATAACTTGAGCCTTTTCCGGCACGGAGTTCAAGGTTAGACGTGACAGGTCCCCATGGAGAGGCATCCCGTACAAGCCCACCATTGTCGGACGCAAATATCACAACAGTCCGATCCGCAATGTTTAGGTCGTTCAAGGTTTCAAGTAGCCGTCCAACGCCATCGTCCAGACTTTCGATCATGCCCGCATAGCCTGGATTGCGATGACTTGAAGTATCCGCGTTGAGTGTTGCGGCCTTCGCCTCATACCGGGTGAGTTTCTCGAGTGGGGGTTCGATCGGCGTATGAACCGTGTAAAAGGGTAAGTACAGGAAAAAGGGGTTTGTACGATTTTCCGTTATGAAGGCAATCGCCTCGTCAGTCAAACGATCAGTAAGGTACTCTTCGTCGTTCTTGAGCTCTTGTAATGTTGGAATATTGTAGGGTGCGTAATAACTTGGTGGTTGTCCGCGATGGTCGCCTGCTACATTCAAGTCAAAACCATGTGCTTCGGGGAAATCACCTCCGAGGTGCCACTTGCCGATACTTGCTGATACATAGCCACTGGTTCCGAGAGCTTCAGCCAATGTCGTAACTTCAGACGGAAGTTCATGGGTCCACGTTGGCACTTGCAATTTAGCCCAAGGTCTAGCATGTCCGTGAATCCAGTCCGTAACGTGCAGACGTGCTGGGTATTGCCCGGTGAGAATACTGGCTCGCGTGGGTGAACAGACGGTAGCTGCAGCGTACGCATTCGTGAAGCGCATACCCTCACGAGCGAGTCGGTCAATATTTGGTGTTTGATAGAAACTGCTACCCATGATGCCCAGATCGGTCCAACCCAGATCGTCTACAAGTACCAGTACGATGTTCCATATTGGTGCAGTCGATCTTTCACTTTCGGACTTTTCGGTACACCCGGCAATGACCACTCCTACGAGTCCTATCAACACGGGTAAAATTAAGTACTGAGACGACCTTCGCATCTTTGTTCCTATGAATTCCATCAGAACAGTGATACTACACCCACCTACTATCTAAGAATATACTCGTTTGCTAGGCTACTCGATGAGACTGGAGTTGACCTTCATTTACGGCAACACCTGACTTTTGTGGACATCGTGGTAAGTTGTGCTGCTTCACCAGAAAATAGGAGCCTGACATTCATGGAGGAGAAGATCGCTATGGGCGGCATTCAACGTTTGGGACAGACACTGGCGATAGCCATATTTGTAATGACATTGTGGCCGGCGATGGTAGTTGCGCAGGAATCGGCTCGTCCAAACATTGTTTTTATTTTTACGGATGACCATGCTTACCAAGCGATTAGCGCCTACGGTTCCAAGATTAATCACACCCCCAATATTGACCGACTCGCTCGTGAGGGTATGCGGTTCGAGAACGCCATGGTGACCAATTCGATCTGTGCACCAAGTCGGGCCGTCATCCTAACCGGTAAATATAGTCACCTAAATAGCGTGCGTGACAATGGCCAAATATTTGATGGAACGCAGGAAACCTTTCCGAAGTTGTTGCAGCAAGCTGGATACCAGACTGCAATGATTGGAAAATGGCATTTAAAGAGCGATCCCACCGGATTTGATTACTGGGAGGTGCTACCTGGTCAGGGCGAGTACTACAACCCTGATATGCGAATCGCAGGTGATGAGCGTCAGCATCACGGGTACGTCACCGATATCATTACAGATCTCACGTTGGAATGGCTCCAGGATACAAGGGATCCTGACCGCCCGTTCATGGTCATGTATCAGCATAAGGCGCCTCACCGGAACTGGATGCCTGGCCCAGAGCACCTCACACTCTATGACGGTATGACACTCTGGGAGCCACCGACGCTCTTTGATGACTATGCTAATCGGGCCAGTCCGGCACGACTTCAGGAGATGGAGATAGGACGTCACCTAATCGACAGATACGACCTGAAGCTTGGACCACCGACTGGTGCAACAGATTCTAATCGGGAAATGCAGTGGTGGCTTGATAGTTATGGTCGACTCGACGATTCCCAACGCCGTGTCTGGGATGCGATATACGATCCCAAAAACGCGCAATTTGAGGCTGCTAATCTCGAAGGTCGCGACTTGGTTCGTTGGAAATACCAACGCTATATTAAGGATTATTTGCGGACTATTGCATCGGTTGATGACAATGTCGGACGAGTCCTTCGTTACTTGGATGAGACGGGCCTTGCTGACAACACCATTGTCATTTACAGCTCTGACCAAGGTTTTTATTTAGGTGAGCACGGGTGGTATGACAAGCGATGGATGTACGAAGAGTCGCTCAAGACGCCGCTTATCGTCCGGTGGCCCGGTCATGTTAAGCCAGGCAGCGTCAACGGCGATATGGTTTCAAATCTTGATATTCCAGAAACATTACTCCAGATGGCAGGTGTTGAAGTCCCTGGTGACATGCAGGGGCGCAGCCTTGTTCCATTGCTTGAAGGCACGACAGTCGAGGATTGGCGAACGAGTTTCTACTATCACTATTATGAAAAGGGCATACATAACGTTGTTCCACATGAGGGTGTCCGGACACCTACCCATAAGTTGATACATTTCTATGAGACTGACGAATGGGAAATGTACGATTTAATGGCAGATCCAAATGAAATACGTAGTGTTTATGGCACGTCAGCGCACACTGCAGTACAACAGGCATTGCTCGAAGAGTTAGTTCGTTTGAAAATGGAGCTGCAGGTTCCCTCACCGTAATGCCTCAGATTCACTGGCGGCGTTTTGACTGGGGTTACTATCTGGTTGCGGGTTTACTTCCCATGCTCCTGGGTTGTCAAACCCAGACACCTGATTCCCTGCTGACCGATCGTCCTCCAAATATCATAATCATCTTTACCGATGACCAGGGCTATGCGGACATTGGTCGCTTTGGTGCTGAGGGATTTGAAACGCCACACCTCGATCGCATGGCTGCTGAAGGGGCGACATTCACGAGTTTTTATGTGGCGTCGTCTGGCTGTTCTCCGTCTCGAGCCGCATTACTCACAGGGTCATATCCGCAACGTGTCAGCATGCCACGGGTGTTGTCACCTCAAGAGGACGTCGGGCTTCACCCTGATGAAATCACGATCGCTGATCTATTGAAACCACTTGGATATGCTACAGCAGCCGTTGGCAAGTGGCACTTGGGTGACCATCCTGAGCATTTACCTTTAGCCCAGGGATTTGATGAGTACTTTGGTCTGCCGTACTCGAATGATATGACGCCTGATCCACTGAAAAACCCTAACCCGCCAGCGCGACGATGGCCACCATTGCCATTGATCGAACAATCAGAGGTCGTTGAGCTCGAGCCAGATCAGTCGCAACTGACCCGACGTTACACAGAACGCGCAGTTGATTTTATTGAGCGTAATGCGGAGCACCCGTTCTTTTTATATTTACCTCACTCGATGCCTCATCTCCCGTTATTTGTGTCTGAGCGATTCGCAGGTGCCTCGACCCGTGGTCTTTATGGTGACGTGATTATGGAACTCGATTGGTCAGTTGGTGAGGTTTTAGCAGCACTGGAACGCCTTGAAATTGATCAACAGACGCTTGTCGTCTTCACGTCTGACAATGGTCCTTGGCTAATCAAAGGCTCGCATAGCGGTTCGGCCGGACGTCTTCGCGAGGGAAAAGGCACTACGTTCGAGGGCGGTCAGCGCGTACCAGCAATCATGCGTTGGCCAAGGCATATTCCACCCAGCTTGGTCGTTGAGGAACTTGTTACTGCGATGGATCTATTTCCGACGATTGCTGGCCTAGTAGGTGCCGAGCTTCCCCGTGACCGAATACTCGACGGGAAGGATATATGGCCACTTATGGCTGGGAGACCAGGGGCTGTCACTCCCCACGACGCGTTTTTCTATTACTGGCCAGATCAATTGCATGCGGTCCGATCGGGACGTTGGAAACTACACGTGCCGCATAGTTATCGTACCGCTGAGGGTGGTAAGTTGGCGACCCAAGCTTTTCAGGGGACTTACGCGCAGGGCAAGATTGGCTTATCGCTTTTCGATGTGGAAAACGACGTTGGTGAAACAACTAACTTGGCCCACGATAATCCCGAAGTGGTCACGAGGCTCATGGCACTAATTGAGCAGGCCCGAGACGACCTCGGAGATGCTCTCACTGGACGTGAGGGTCGCAATGTTAGGCCGCCTGGCAGGGTGACCCCTCCTTCATAAAAGAATCAACAGCCGCCTTTCAGAACAACAGGTGTGCGACTAGTGCAATCACTGGCACTGTAATAATGGTTCGGAGTAGGAAAATTAAAAACAGTTCGCCAAGTGTGACGGGAATCTTTGAATTCAGAATCAGCGCACCAACTTCAGAAATATAGACGAGTTGTGTCACCGATGCGCACGCAATTACAAATCGGGTGTGCTCGCTCACAATTGACTGACCAAGGATGGCTGGCAGAAATTGATCAGCAAAGCCTACGAGTAAGGCTGTGGCTGCTGCGCTGGCGTCAGGAACGCCAAGCAGTTCTAGAAATGGAACAAATGGTAGAGCGGCCCAGCGAAAGATGGGCGTGTGTTCGGCCAACACTAGCGCGAGCGTGCCGATCGTCATGATGAGCGGGAGTAATGTGAACCAGATGTCGAGAACATTAATCCATGCGCGGCGTAAGATGACCGGCCAAGCAGGTGCGCGACGCGCGCGCAAGATCGCTAATTCGAGACCCCAGGACAGGAGGCTTCTGGTCCTTGGTGATTCCTCAGCGAGTTGTTTTCCTATTGGTGCGTAGTAGTTGTCGCTTTTGCGAGAGAGCGGTGGAATGCGCGGCATAATAATCGCCGCCATCGCTCCTGCGACTAGCACAGTGCCGTAATAGGGAAGGAAAAGATGCACCAGCCCGATGAATTCAATTATGACAAAAGCGAACGCTACCGATACCACAGAAAATGTTGTTGCAATCGTTGCGGCTTCACGATCTGTATAGTACCCCTGCTCATACTGTTGCGTTGTAATAACGACGCCTACTGGTGCTGCTCCCATCCACGATGCGAGTGCATCGATAGCAGCGCGACCTGGAAGTCTAAAAAGCGGTCTGAAAATCTTACGCAGCAACGTACCAACAAGCTCCATTAATCCAAAGTCGGTAAGAAGCGGTAGTAAAAATGGTGCAATAAAGAAAATAACCAATAACACCGGAATCAGATTATTTAGAATGACACCGCCCGTGGTATCTGAAACTAGCCACGCTGGTCCAATCTGCAACAGAACCGCTCCAGAGGCGAGTGCCGCTGTTATACGGCTTACCAGCGCTACTCGACCGACTACAAACAGAGACCACACTGGCCGTTTAGCAAATTGGCTTATGATCGTCGAAAAGCCAACTCGCTTGGCCATTGCTTGCATGACCACCGTCACTAGCATTGAGATAAAGATGACCACTGTTGCGAGAAGTGGGAGACTTGCGTCAAGTGTTTCTTGGATGAGCGTTGAGAGAATTCCCATTCCAATATTGATGGAGTCGCGGAACGGGATCGGGAGCAGCAAGGCCGTCACACCAATCACTGACGGAATAACGAATCGAGCATAGTCAATGAGTTGGAAGGCCGGTCTTAAGGATTGTGCCTCAGACTTGGTGTCAAGCATAAATCCCACAAGCTCACATCAGTGACGTCTTTAATATTTACTGACTTGAGGAAGTGTCGCTCACGGTGAACATCGTCATCATGCCGGCTTGGAGATGCTCAGCAATGTGACAGTGCAACATCCATTTGCCTGGATTAGTCATATCAGCCAGGATATCCACTGTTGAACCAGACGGCACAATTGCAGTGTCTTTCCAAACCAAATTATTATTGGGGACATCGTCGATAGAAAGCACCAGGTACCGCTGACCATGCAGGTGGATTGGGTGATTCATCGGATGAAGCGTTTCTGGGTCATTAAAAATCCTAATTTTAACAACATCACCAACCGTGAAACGCCAGTCGATCTCCATGTTTTCATGGCCCGTATCGGGCTCGCGTAAGATCCATTCCACTTGGTCCGCCGTCGACAACCAGTTCATCATTGGCATTGCGTCGTTCCATTCAAGTGGCGGCGAGTACAGCCCCGCCTCAAATTCCAATGATCGCATTATAGGCAGGGGGAGGTTGGTTAGTCTGAGGGTTAACTCAAGTTGTCGATCCGCAGGTCGGTTAAATGCATCGCGGTACAAATTAATGTTTTCGATGACGTCATTATGCTCACGCAGTATTTCGAAATCTTTCCCGAGGTTCTTCACTACCGGCCTGTCACTCACGATGACCGTCCCGAGGTCAAGAATCTGATCGTAGAATTCTCCCATAAAGTCATCAATGGCTTGTATTGCGTTGGTTAGTTTGATCTCCCCAACTTGGTCGAATCGAACCTCAACCACATAACGCTCTGCGGGGGCGATAACAACACTGGTCACCCACTCTTCGCGCTCAAACTTGCTAATATCGGAGGCCACGATCTTAACGGGGGCATTACCGAACACAATGTTGAACGTACGTGAGTTGGCGACATTCGTAAGGTAGAAGCGCACGACCTCACCTCGGTTAACATGCAGGCGGTAGTCAGTGGCACCGTTCACGAGCATTACGTTTCCAAAGCGACCCATCAAGGCATGGCTTGGAGATTCATAGCCCCAAGGGATCAAACCTTGTTCGTCCATGAGGATGTCATCGAGGATTAGTATTTCTTCGCGATTTACGGACCCGTAGTAATTTGGGTCAGGCGGTGTGACGAGCATGTTGCCGTATAAACCGAGATCCTGTTGGATATCCTCACGCATATGAGGGTGATACCAATAGATTCCTGTGTCGCGAAAAAAGAGTTCGTAAGTGAACGACTTGCCCTGTGCCACAGCTGGTTGCGTTACATTGGCTACACCATCGAAGCGGTTGTCTAATCTGAGTCCGTGCCAATGCACGGTGGTTGGAAGGTCAATATTATTGGTGAAGTTCACTACTATGGTTGACCCGCGCTCGGCTTTAATGAGCGGGCCTGGATATTGCCCGTTGTACCCATACATGAGCAGTGTCTTGTCGTTAATCGTACGACGGACGAGTGATGCGCTTAGGTTGAATATGTCGCCGTCCTTCATCTCGACGATTTTACTTGGCACTGCTTCCGCGAAGTGACTCGGATCCATATCGTGCATGGCGAGAAACGGTCCGACAATCGGTACAGCAGTTTCTATTCCTGGTAGCGGAGGCATTGGAGCATCCATCGGTGGCATGCGCCAGGAAACGTTGCCGTCACCAATCACATCTGTCGCGTTCATCCCCATATGATGAGGCATTTGATTTGGCATTGGGCGGGTGGAGGTTTGCTCGCTGCCCTGTGTTTGAGCTGATACGAGAGGGACTGTCGTGATACACAATCCAATTAGAATAGCGAACAAGACTTGCAGTAAATGGTTGGTGGATATGGTGGCAGACCCTTCACTCCACCTTTTGGTAGACGCTTTGATCACTTGAAGCCGTATTTTAGGCACGGCTCGTTCTCGTACGGGCCGTGGCCGGCAAGTGTGTGCATCATGCCGCTGCGCGACATTCCACGCATGACCACAGGCCCAAGCCAGCGGTTCGTGACCTCGGTGCTTGGTTCGAGTGTGACAAGAACTAGGAATTTGTTCCAATCGACACGACCGGACGTGACTGTGTCAGCATCCAACACGCCAAGTCGAACGATTTCATCAAGATTAGGCGAGGATGCCCAAGCGGTGTAGACGCCTGACCGTGGTGGTTTTATTCGGTCGATAGAAAGAGAAAGATCATAGACATAACTACCCCGTGTAGATACGGCAACACCAAACGGAGAGCGGGCGAACCTTACGGAACCTTTACCAGTTGCTAACCCCGTACCAGGGACGCGCTTAGTAGGGACCATCTCGATCGCGAAATAGTCTGACACTGCAAGGGGTGCCGTGATCACTGCAGAGCATGGGATCAATACATTTGGCGATGATGGTATGTTGGCGGGGACGACTGCACTCTTGGTTGGACTAGTGAAAACCACCAGCAATCCCAAACCGAATAGCGCGTGACGGACCATGATCATTGTGTACCTATTTTTTCCTTCAACAACTCAGTTCTGACCAGGCACTGACTCCCAGTCCTGCGCGCTTGAGATATTCGGCATACCCCAATCCTCACCGTTCCAACCAGAAAACCCTTCCATACGGAAAGTCCAAAAACCTGTTGTCATGTCGCTGACGATAATTAATCCGTCAGCGTTCCGAACGTCCACCCCGAAGGCGCCGTTGAACTGTGAATATCGAATCTTATTCGGTGGGCCGGTGTAGGTATCGTAGTATCCCACGGTAACCGGGTTCTCTGGGTCCATCAGGCTGAAAATCTGCAACCCGTCT
>DODG01000422.1 GCA_003509065.1 Acidobacteriota bacterium | reverse complement strand
ACCATCGGCCCCGAAAATCGACCCGATTCGGTTGTCTCAATATCGGTGATAAACATCGGGACATTGCGCTCCGTTGCGTAATAAGGCAGGTCGATTCCATTAGCCATCAAGGCGTGCTCAAAAGAAAAACTGCACCCCAAAAGAAAAGTTACAAGATCATTCCGCCAGTATGACTCAAGGTTCTCTGGTTCATTAACCAGAACACCATTCTTGAATACCCGATACAGTGCAACATCAGTACGAATATCTGAGCCAGGAGCCGTTAACGCAGCCTCGACTTGCCCGGCTTCCAAAACCTCCACTACAGGGCAAGGCTTAGGATTCCGTTGGCAAAACAACAGGAATTCAAATGCGGCATCCTCCGGTAAGATCGCCACATTAGCCTGCACATGATGAGGCGCTACGCCAGATGTCGGATGAATGAAGCGACCTTCTCGTATCAACTGTCGAGCCTCTATGCCGGTCTGCGGAATTATCGTCTGTGTATTCATAGTTGCATATTAGATTTTCGCTTATGGCTGGTCAAACTCAAAACGTATCCAAATTTCGCACCATTAGACCGATTTCACAAGTTAATATTCAATATATTCATCAAGATCGTTGTACGATGTGTCGTTTGGTGAAGAGTAGCGATAATGCAAAACATTTGCCATTGGTATTAAGTAAAGCCCTAGAGAATCACTTAAAGAATATGAGAATTACAAGAGTTGATCAGTTTGCACCACGAAACCGCACCCGGTTAATTCGTATCTCCACTGATACCGGTATCGAAGGTTGGGCGGAAAGTACACTTGAGGGCAAGCCACAGAGTGTGCCCGCAGCAATAGACGAATTTACTGACTACCTGATCGGAAAAGACCCATTAAGAATTGAACATCACTGGCAGCAGATGTACAGGTCCTCTTTCTTCCGCGGTGGTGCACACAACATGTCAGCAATCGCCGCAATAAACGCGGCGCTGTGGGACATATCTGGTAAGCACTATGGTGTCCCAAGTTACATGTTGATGGGTGGCAACGTCCGAGACAAGATACGTGTATACGCTCATTGGGGCATACGAGACCTTTCAGACGAAGCTCTAGAAGAGTCACGCGATAGGCTCACTACACTCCAAAAAAGTGGATATACCGGCTATAAATCTGGCCCCCCGGGCACATGGCGTGCACATGAGCCTCCATCTCGAATTGACGAGTTCGTAAAGGCTGCTTATACGATGCGTGAGTGGGTAGGCGACGACGTCGAATTATGTTTTGACTTTCACGGCAAAATGACACCAGGATTAGCGGTAGAGGTTTGCAACGAAATCAAAGGGATGCGGCCGATGTTCGTGGAGGAACCCGTACCACAAGAAAACCCTGACGCACTAAAGCGGATCCAAGAACAAGTCCCATTTCCACTTGCGACCGGTGAACGACTTTTATCTAGGTGGGAATTCCGAGAGGTCATAGAGAAACAGGCTGTTTCTCTACTGCAACCAGATGTCGCTCATTGTGGCGGACCATCCGAACTCAAAAGAATAGCTAACTACGCAGAGGTCTATTACCAGCACATCATGCCTCACTGCGCCATCGGTCCGCTGGCACTTGCTGCGTGTATGTTAGTAGATGCCGTAGTTCCAAACTTCCTAATACAAGAACAGGTCGACGCAGGACTTGGTCATGGTCTTCTAAAAAAACCATGGGAAGTCATAGATGGACATATCGACCTATGGGACACTCCTGGCCTAGGTGTTGAAATAGATGAGGCTGAAGCTACCAAAACTTACGATGGTGAGGCGTACGGCTATCACAAAGAGCTCGGTGGAGAGTATTACTACGATAACGATGGATCAGTAGCTGATTGGTAGTATCAAAATATCATTGAAACTATAGATGACCAACAGCAAATTAAGAAGCCCCCAACAAGTTCTGCAACCTAGGAAATAGACGGTCGGTCACCGATCCATGGACGCACCTGTTCAAACGCTCGACTCGCCCGAAGAACAGTTGCGTCGTCGTCATAACCACCAATTATTTGCAACCCAACCGGCATACCCGCTTCCCCGAATCCGCAAGGTATTGAAGATGCAGGGTTGAAAGACGAATTAAATACCATAGTAAACGGAATGGCACCATAGTTAATGCCAGCCATCTCATCTTGGTTGATCTCGGATCCAATCTTTTCCGGCGGTTGAAGATGCGGCCAAGCCACAGCTGCATTGGTCGGCGCCAAGATCAAGTCGTATTCTTGGAATACCTGATGCAACTGTAATTGCAAATTTTGCACGTTACGCAACGCCAAGCTAACGTCAGCACCGGTCAGCGTCCTACCATGTTCAATCATTTCCAATGTATACGGCATCAAGTCCTCAGGACGTTCATCCGCAAGATGTCCATACATAGCCACCTGACCAGCGGTCCATAATGTCCACCAGGCCTCTCGAGGAATTGGATCGAACGCTATCGCAAGCTTCTCTACATTCGCACCAAGTTCACTAAATGCAGCCCAAGAATTCTCAACTGCAGTTGCAACATCGTCATTAACGTCGGATATTCCAAGCGTCATAGTCGTGCCGATTCGCATTTGATCAACACCATCTTCTAATTCAGTCAAATAGTCCGGAACAGCGGTTTTAATCGATCCAGGATCGCGAACGTCAAATCCTGACAGTGCCTGGTTCAAAATCGCCGAGTCGCGAACATCATTAGACATAGGACCACTAGTACCGGCGGAGTTATACGCAGGTTTGGCCTGCCCACCGTAACGAGGAATCCTGCCATGGGTCGGCTTGTGTCCAAAAATCCCACAGAAAGACGCAGGAAGCCTTACTGATCCTCCGCCATCTGAACCAGTACCAATAGAACACATACCAGCAGCGATAGCAGAGGCCGTCCCCCCACTTGACCCTCCAGGCATTCGACTTGGATCCCACGGGTTATTGCAAGTAGCTGCAATATCGGTAAAGGTTTCTTCGCGGTTTCCAAATTCCGGTGTATTGGTCTTGCCTAAAATCACCGCCCCTGTAGCTCGAAGGCGCTCCACTGCAACGGAATCATAATCAGGAATCCAGTTTTTGAAAAAAGTACTACCAAGAGTGGTGCGCAGGCCTTTGGTTACTTCAAGATCCTTAACCGCTATTGGAACACCGTGTAGCACCCCTAGGTTCTTTCCCTTTGCCAGCTGCTCATCCGCCTTGCGTGCAGCAGACAGGGCGCCCTCTTCATCTAGAGTTATGAAAGCATTAAGTTGCGGTTCTAACTCTGTAATTCGGCGGTATGACGCCTCTACCATCTCAACAGAAGAGATCGCTTTCTCAGCAATCAATCTCCTCTGTTCGTGAGCTGACAAAAACATCAATTCTCGATCGTTCATTTTCTCTTCTCAAATATCTACTAGTGTGTCGCGTCGCATTTTCAACTTTATATTTCCGGTATCTATCAACCACTAACAGGTCGCTTTCAAAAAAATCATCAAAGCACCATCAAAGATTTGGCTAACCTCAAGTCTGTCTTTTAAAAAATTCTGACTCGCCAGTCAGCCACATTGCCAAACGGAAAATCACTAAGGATAGTAGATTGGATATTTTTGAGGTGCTCAGTTAAAAATGGCGCCGCCGTTCACATTGATCGCCTGACCAGTGATTTCTGACGCATCATCCGATGCCAAAAACGCAACAGTCTTTCCAATATCTTCTGGTGTCTGCGGTCGTCCCAACGGCATCGTGGCTTTGATCTGGTCGATGAAAATCTCATGAGGAGTCATGTCAGCAAATGCTGGATCCAATTCTTTATGGTTAATTGCAATCGCCTCCCACATAGGAGTCCAAAGTCTGCCGGGGCACACTGCGTTGACGTTGATGTTGTATGCCCCCAATTCCATCGCAAGGAAATGTGTGTATTGGATAGCAGCAGCTTTTGACACCGCATAAGGTTGCTGAGCAGTACCTCGCGCACGATCAGCTACGCCACGAGGTTTCCGTCCTCCGTGCGACGCTATGATCACTATCTTCCCCTGCTCACGGTCCATCATGTGCTGTTTAACAGAATCAACAGTATTTGCGACTCCATGAACGTTAACAGCGAAAGTCATATCCCAGTCTTGCTTTGTAAAATCTTTTCTCGCAGAGAAACCTTTTCCGCCAATAACACCGGCATT
Source organism: Acidobacteriota bacterium (assembly GCA_003509065.1). Next base: position 1,333 of record DODG01000422.1, on the reverse strand, counting down.
TGGAACACAAATATCGATGGCCCCGAGTTCAACAATCGCAAGACTTGTAAATTGCTGGAGCGAATCAGGATCGGTCACATCGACGGCACCTGCAATGACCCGCCCTCCTGCACCATTTATCTGATCCGCTGTTTCTTGAGCCGCCGATCCATCGACATCGCACACTGCTACAGAAGCGCCGCGGCTAGCAAGTACCGAGGCAATGCCTGCGCCGATACCCCTACCAGCACCTGTAATGAATGCGACCTTGCCTTGAAGTTGCTTCATCATAGTGCTGCCCATAAAACCTTAACTCCTTCAATATCATAAAACTTTGCCTTACACCAAGACAGTAATTGTGACTGGGGAATCATAGCCCAGTACAAGCGTCACCGCTGGCAATCCAGTCATGCGACTGTAAACTTTAGAGATAGCGTCCACACCCCGTGGGCGTGTTCTTTGGTCTAGGCCTACTCAACCCAGCGTGGGCTGCAGGAGCAACTGATTTGGCTAAACGCACTCTTACTGGCACTAGTTTAGACACACTAGTATCGCTAGCAAAGCGACGCGGATTCGTATTCCCAAGTTCTGAAATTTACGGTGGACTATCAAGCGTGTGGGACTACGGTCCAGTCGGGGTCGAACTTAAGCGCAATGTAAAAGACGCTTGGTGGAAATCAATGGTAAGAGAACGCGACGATGTCGTCGGAATGGACGCATCCATCCTGATGCACCCAGACATCTGGGTCGCATCAGGCCACGTAGATAGTTTCTCTGACCCCTTGGTAGAGTGCGAATCATGCCACCGGAGATTCCGCCAAGACCAACTCACAAGTAAAGTTTGCCCAGACTGTGGTGGCGAATTTGGTGAACCACGCCAATTCAACTTGATGTTCAAAACTTTCATCGGCCCGGTCGAGGATGAGACCGCAACCGTTTACCTGCGTCCGGAGACAGCTCAGGCGATCTTCGTAAACTTCGAAAACGTGCAAACAACATCCCGAAAAAAGATCCCGTTCGGGATCGCACAGATTGGAAAGTCATTCCGTAACGAAATTACGCCCGGCAATTTCACCTTCCGCACACGTGAGTTCGAGCAGATGGAATTAGAATTTTTCTGTGAACCTGGTACAGACGAAGAATGGTACGAGTACTGGATGAACTTCTCAATCAACTGGTTCAAGACCCATGGCATTCGAGGTGAAAAAATAACTCTACGAAAACATGAAAAAGATGAATTGCCGCATTATTCCAAGGCCTCTTCTGATGTCGAATACGAATTCCCTTGGGGCTGGGGAGAGCTTGAGACAATTTCAAACCGAACCGACTTTGATCTAAAAGCTCATACAGCTAA
>DODG01000047.1 GCA_003509065.1 Acidobacteriota bacterium | reverse complement strand
TACTTCGGGTTTTTCTTCGCGACCACGACATTGATCATTGCGGTGCCCACGGCAATCAAGGTCTACAACTGGGTGCTCACCTTGTGGCGCGGAAACATTCGACTGACCGTGCCGATGTTATTTGCGATCGGTTTTGTGTTTACGTTTATCAACGGTGGCCTCACGGGTATTTTTCTAGGTAACGTGATTGTGGACGTGCCGTTGTCGGACACCTATTTTGTGGTTGCCCACTTTCATATGGTAATGGCCGTATCGCCGATCCTCGCTGTATTTGGGGCTGTGTATCACTGGTATCCCAAGATCACAGGTCGTATGTTGAATGATGGAATGGGCAAGTTTCACTTCTGGGTGACCTTTGTAGGCCTCTATTGCATTTATTATCCGATGCACTACCTGGGCATCATGGGCGTGCCACGACGCTACTTCGCTAACGAAGGTTCTAATGGTTTGCCGGACTGGATTCCAGAATCCGCCCAAATGGTCAATGTTGGAATAACTATTGCAGCAATCTGTGTCGCGAGTACTCAGCTTGTTTTTCTGTATAACCTTTACCATAGCGCTACCCGTGGAAAGCCGTCGGGCGGAAACCCCTGGGGCGCGACAACGCTGGAGTGGCAGACGTCAGATACGCCGCCGACTCATGGCAACTTTGGTAAAGAGTTGCCATCGGTTTATCGTTGGGCGTATGACTATAGTGTGCCGGGTGCCGAAGAAGACTTTATTCCTCAGAACGTGCCTGCAAGCAAGAAAACCGGTCAAGCTACTTAGCTGTTCGATAAGTGATAGCTAAATTATTTATTTGACTTTGAGATAATCAACGCCGTGAGTGTTTTCAGGACTTTATCGACCAAACCTTGGGTGGCCGACCGTGGCTACATTTCCGATTCGCATGGATTTAGTTCGCCGACTGCAAAGGTGTTTCTGTCAATATTCCTGGGTGTTATTACAGCTGTTTTTGCATTGCTCACGGCGGCGTACTTTATTCGTATGGCCTACGCCGATTGGCAGTCGATCCCTGTCCCTGCGTTGTTGTGGCTAAATACAGCTATCTTGATACTGAGTAGTGTTGCACTGCAGTGGGCGCGTACTTCGGCCAGGCGTGAACAGGCCGTTGGTGTGCGCCGAGGGTTGCTGGTGGGTGGCGCGTTTGCATTTGCATTTCTAGTGGGCCAATTTTTGGTGTGGCGCCAACTGGGGTCGCTAGGTTATTTTGTCGATACTAATCCGTCGAACTCGTTTTTTTATCTTATTACTGGATTACACGGATTACATTTGCTGGGTGGTCTAGTTGCTTGGTTCAGAGCATCACTTAGGTTGTGGCGCGGTGCTGATGTTGCCAAGATTCGAATGAGTGTGGATTTGTGTGCAGTCTACTGGCACTTCCTGCTACTGGTCTGGCTCGTGATGTTTGGCCTGCTGTTGGTCACCTAAGGAGAATAAAAACATATGACGCAATCTGGGCAAGCCACCATGACTGAGACGGCTCCGCTACTGGACGGTACACCTGGTGTAATCGCCGACTGGTCCTCTGACCAAAGAGCATTCAAGAAAACCCCTTGGGGGAAGGCCATGATGTGGATCTTCCTCCTCAGCGACACTTTTATCTTTAGCTGTTTCCTAATCAGTTATGGAACGGTTCGGATGTCAACGACGATTCCGTGGCCAAACGCGAGTGAAGTCTTTGCCTTGACCATGTTTGGTAATCATGTGCCGCTCTTGCTGATTGCCATTATGACCTTTGTATTGATCACGAGCAGTGGCACGATGGCTTTAGCCGTCAATTTCGGCTATCGAAAGAATCGAATGACCTGCTTCTGGTTGCTGCTTGCGACTGCATTGCTCGGTGCTACTTTTGTGGGCATGCAGGCTTATGAGTGGACCAAACTTATTGTTGAGGAAGGCGTCAGACCATGGGGTAATCCCATGGGTGCACCTCAGTTCGGCGCCATCTTTTTTATGGTGACGGGGTTCCATGGGACACACGTCTCGATTGGCGTGTTATTTCTGTTTATCATGGCTGTAAAAGTTATACGCGGCAAAATGGATCGGGAAGAACCTGGATTTATGACGGGCCGTAAACAAGATTACGGCATGGTCGAAGTCATGGGTCTTTATTGGCATTTCGTCGATCTGGTCTGGGTATTCATATTCGCAGTCTTTTATCTCTGGTAGGAAAGCTATGTCAACGTCAACAACAGAAGGCCAACAACATCCACTCGGCATTTATTTCCAGATCTGGATTCTGCTGTTCGTACTGAGCGGGTTCTCCTATGCCGTCGACTATTTTCAGTTCCAAGGTTACCTCCGCTGGTTTCTAATCGTTGTCTTTATGATGCTCAAAGCGGGACTGATCGTTGCGGTGTTTATGCACATGATCTGGGAGCGGATGGCATTAGTCTATGCAATCATCGTGCCGCCGTTGCTCCTACTGGTTTTCGTAGGAATTGGTACGCTCGAAGGCGACTATACATTTCTCACCCGGGAGATCTTCTTCGGCGGTGCGGAATAACGTTAGCGCTGTAAAGCACTTCTATAGGTTACTCGGAATCAAAAAGAACTAAGAATCATGAAAAGTTATCTGATCATTTTCCATTTGGTGCTCGCATTGTTTGGGTTTATTTTTATTGAGCATCATCTCGATACCCCTGGACGTGCTGAGGCAGATCGAGAATCTCTTATGAGTGACGGTTCGGGCATCGCAGCTCGAATCGCTGCCGTTGGCCAGATCAATTCAGCACAGGCCCAAAGTAAATCGACTACGACGCAGGTCGCGTCAACTAGCGAAGCTGTGGTAGACGGACAGAAAGTCTATCAATCCGCTTGTATAGCCTGTCACGGTGCGGGTGTCGCTGGTGCGCCGATGGTCGGTAACGTTGGTGCCTGGGCAGATCGTATTGCTGCCGGTAATGAAATCATGTATGCCAATGCTATCAAGGGCTTCGTGGGTAGTTCAGGTGTGATGCCTGGAAAGGGGGGAAATCCCACTTTAAGTGATGCAGAAGTCAAAGCGGCTGTTGATCATATGGTGAGCAAATCCCAATAATTTGTTAGGCTGCGGGCCTTGACCCTAGCCTGTGAGAAGCTATGTTGGGTTGTCAATCTGCCCTTTTAGAATTGTTTAGCTTATCAGTCGATATCTATAGGCGGAACCGGAAGTACGGAAACCGTGTTAGTCAGATTTGTCGTTCGCTGGTTTTTTTCTCGGTGTTGTCTATATTGGGGTATCCCAACACTATCTTTGCAGCCAAGTTGCTGCCAATCACCAAACAACTTCCCGTCTCAAACATCGTCCTTGATAGTTATGGCCTATCGAATATTCAGGTTGCAGTCCATTTTCGACCCGGGGGGGTCGATCAGAATCAACGTGGCGACACAGACTCTTACGATATCCGCTTAACACAACTCTTGTATTCCAATGAATGCCCGGGTTGTGATCTCCGTGGAGCAAGTCTACAGCGCAAGATACTAAACGGTGCAAATCTCGCTAAAGCTGATCTTAACGGTGCGCGGTTTGATGAATCCGAACTTAATGCCGCCGATTTAACAGGAGCCTATCTATTCGGTGCTAACCTGAGTCGGGCAAATCTTCGTGGCGCGCAGTTAATTAATGCAGACCTCCGAAAAGCTAACCTGAGTCGAGCTGTTCTACAGGGCGCCTATTTGCTCTTGGCAAATCTGAGGAAAGCTGATTTGCGTGGAGCACAATTGACGGGTGCCTTTCTTAATGGTGCTGATCTAACCGGTGCGAGG
>DODG01000038.1 GCA_003509065.1 Acidobacteriota bacterium | reverse complement strand
TAAGACAAAATTATGCTACGCCAGCAGTTACGGCACCAGTTTTATTCCACGAGGGCAACATTTGTAACCACCGCTCGAACGTTACTAGACTCCACAAACGGAGACCCGCATTAATTTGCCCAGTTTGATGACGACGCACTAGGTCGTGTACGAACGTGGGACGGACGTACTCTCGATAACGTGCATCACTCGGCAGTAACATCTCGTTAACAAACTTTTGCAAGTCATTCCTGAACCAGGAATCGAGCGGCACACCAAAACCCATTTTTCCGCGTTGTTGAACAGCTGTGGGAACTAGATCTTGAAATGCATCGCGCAAGACGACCTTGTATCGTCCCCGATCAAGTTTCAACGCATCTGGAAGCATCGCCACATACTCTACAAGTTCCCGATCTAAAAATGGTGCCCTAGCTTCCAGCGAATTCGACATCGTACAGCGATCTGTCTTTACCAGCAGGTCGTCTAGTAAATACGTCTTGTAATTCGCATGCAGCACCTTTCCGAGCGGTGTCAATTGCGACATCGCGGGTAACTCTTGGTCAAGATAGAGGAGTCGATTAATTGGCCGAAGTGACGCCAATAAATCTGGTTGTAACATGTCCTCTAACTCATCATAAAATAAGCCGCTCCACCGTGTGATACGGTCGTAAAGTGGCAAACTTGCAGCATCCACAAAACGGCGTGCATAGGCAAGCCAGCGATTGTCAGTGCCAAGCCAACTGACAGGTTGAAGCAACAGTCGCGCGGTGCTTAGCATAAATCTCGGCATTTGTTCGGCCAACACAGCCGCTCTAAAGCGCCGATATCCTGCAAACAGTTCATCTCCGCCATCGCCGGTTAGCACAACAGTTACGTGCTCTCGGGTCAATTTCGAAACAATGTATGTCGGAATGGCTGATGAATCCCCAAATGGCCCGTCATGATGCCAAATCAACGTATCCATTAAATCGATCGCCGATGGACTTACAATAAATTCCGTGTGGTCAGTATTAAAACGAGTTGCAACCAAACGAGCAAAAGCAGTTTCGTCAAATGATGGATCACCCTTAAAACCAATACTAAAGGTCTTGACTCGTTGACCCATCAATTTATTCATTAACCCAACGACAATCGTTGAATCAAGACCGCCACTTAAAAAAGCACCGAGCGGAACATCACTCATCAGTCGACGCTCAACCGCTTGCGTCACAAGACGCCGAACTTCTCCTGTAGCAACGTCGAACGATTGTTGCTTCGCTCGTCTGGAGGTCTCAGTTTTGTAATCCCCAAGATCCCAAAACGTACGCCGCGCGACGCCGCGCTCATCAACAACCACACATTCCCCAGGTCTCACTTGATAGACATCACGGTAAAAGCTGTTCGGGCACGGCACATACCCATGCAAAAAGAAATAAGGAATGGCCTGACGATCCATCTCGATGGATAGCGCTGGGTGAGCAAGTAACCCTTTAATTTCTGAGGCAAACGCAATATGGGTATTCTTATGGATGTAGAATAGTGGCTTTTTCCCAGCCCGATCGCGCGCTAACATCAAACGTCGTTCGCGTTGATCCCAGATGGCCAACGCAAACATGCCGTCGATCTCGTCAACGCATTCAATCCCCTTCTCTTCATATAAATGGACTACGACTTCTGCATCAGAATTCGATCGAAACTGGTGTCCTTGGCTTATTAATCTTTTTCGGAGATCTTGAAAATTGTAGATCTCACCATTCAGCATTAACTGAACGGTCGCATCTTCATTAGGTATCGGCTGATTAGCATTGGGACTGACATCTATAATGCTAAGGCGACGAAACCCTAGCCCCACACGCTCATCAGTGGACATGAAAATGCCTGCGGCATCCGGTCCCCGATGCACGAGTGCATCACGCATAGCAAGCACGTGTTCAGAATTGACGCGGCTATTACTATCAAAACGAATTTCACCACAAAGGCCACACACTTATAGCCACCCTCTCCACCAATAGACCACGATCGCTGCGTATTCCCAGACAATGCCTCGAATCTGTTCGAGGTTTGCCGTTTGTTCATGAGCGTAGTACTGGCTCTCCGATACTGGTGTCGAAATAATCTGAAAAGACGGAGCTTGTTTACGCCATGTCAACATCGCTCGCCGCATGTGATATGGCGAACTTACGACCAGTAACTGCTCCCAATTATTTTCAATCATGATATCGCGGGTATAGATCACATTTTCGTAGGTGCTGGAGGCCTGACGTTCAAGAATAATCGCCTCCGGGGGCACACCAAGAGCCACTGCCAAATCTCGCATCACTTCGGCTTCTTGAAAGGCAAAAACAAAACCTGACGAGAACACCAAATGCGAAGAATAGCCAGCTAGGTAAAGATTAGCAGCGTGCTGCACTCGTTCCTGGTAGCCACCACCAGCTCGTCCAGATTCGCCGACACCTCCAGCAAACACCGCAATGACGTCAGCCTTCCTTGGTGCATCTACGATCTGTAACGGAGATGCCAGTGTCCATAACAGGGGTGTCTGAAACACAAGCACATAACCTACCAAGGCAGTCGCGGCTACCCAACCAATCCGACGACGACCTGCTCGATATAACCGCTGCAACACTTTTTCCCAGCGTTCCCAACCGGCCAATTTCACTGTTATGGCTGTAGTAATCAAAATCGACATTTGTTCAAGGCGTGCCTGCCAACTATTTTGACTAGCCACCTCGATACGACGTTGAACCTGAGCAGGCGTATTGTTTGCTAGGCTTTCCTGAATTTGCGATGCGAATGATGCTGGCCCGTCACCAATTCTTACGACATCATTGAAATCTTCGTTGAATTTTCTGACCTCAGGTAAATTCGTCGCTACCACGGGTAAACCCATCGCTAAATATTCATTAAGCTTAGTGGGATAGACATT
>DODG01000129.1:1203-3790 GCA_003509065.1 Acidobacteriota bacterium | reverse complement strand
ACAACACTTACAGGCACGTCTCGATGACGCGTTGTCTACTTGATATTCGATTAAGTAACGGTGCGTCTGAGTCAATTGCATTTCGATTCTCGAAAGCCAGATAAAAGTGTAGTTTTAACATTTTGTAGTTCCTTTGATAGTGGGGGAGTGGATGGGTCCCGGTGGGCCTCACGGACTTCAACTCCGCTGGCGTGCGCCCTTCGGTGTGCGCGGAGGGTTCGACTCCCTCGCACTCCCGCCATATATCTACTTGTCCTGCGATTAGTTTGATAGGAGTTTTCTTTGTGCTATATAAAACACTTGGAACTACCGATATAAAAGTTTCACAATTTGCTCTCGGATGTTGGCCATTCGCCGGTGGAAAAGTTTGGGGTGTCCAAGAAGATTCTGTGTCTATTGAAACCGTGCACGCAGCTTTGGACAAGGGAATTAATTTTTTCGACACCGCAGAAGGCTATGACGATGATTCACATTCAGAAGAAGTGTTGGGTCAAGCGCTGATAAATCGACGGTCAGATTCTGTTATAGCTACAAAAATCAGTACATCTCATTTACTTCCTGACCTGATAGAGAAAACTTGTGAAAACAGTTTGCGACGGCTGCGAAGTGACTACATTGATCTTTACCAGATCCATTGGCCTAATCACGACGTAGCAGTAGAAGAATCACTGGCGGTTTTACTTAAACTTCGCGACTCTGGAAAAATTCGTTCTATAGGTGTTTGTAATTTTGGAGTTAAAGATTTATCGGATGCACTTCGTTCTGCGAAAATCTTGACTAACCAACTACCGTACAACCTGTTATGGCGTCCAATTGAGGTAGAAATACTCCCGAAATGTCTGAAACATGATATCGGTCTGATATGTTACAGCCCACTGGCTCAAGGGCTACTAACAGGACGATATTCCTCTCCCGATAATGTTCCAGATGGTTTATCTCGCTCTCGTTTATTTAGCGGAAAGCGTCCACTCGCAGCACATGGCGAACAAGGAATCGAAAATGAAACCTTTAAAGCAATCTCCGACATCATCTCGTTAGCGAATGAACTTGAAGAGCATCCAGCCAAGATCTCTCTTGCTTGGCTTAGGTCAAGACCTGGCATTACATCTCTGCTGGTGGGGGCAAGGTCTCCAGAAGAATTGGATCTTAACATTCCCGCATTCGAATACTCACTTCCTCAATCCGTTATTGATCGTCTGTCGTCTATAACGCAGTCGGTCAAGGAGAAACTAGGATCAAACGCAGATATGTGGAATGGCAACAATCGGATGCGTTAATTGAGAATTTTATGGTCGTGTCGTAGTAGCGGTCGGTCGGTTCTCAATGGAAAAATTGCTCGCAGCCAAATTGGCGATATGTTCACCTATTACCAGAGATGAGGTGGCTCCAGGAGAAGGAGCGTTCAAAACGTGGATAGCTCCACGGGATTCTTCAATTCTGAAATCGTCAATCAAATTTCCAGCGCTGTCCACAGCTTGAGCTCTCACGCCAGATCCTGTACCTGCAAGATCATCAGAGGAGAGTTCGGGGACTAATTGTTGAAGACTGTCCAAAAATACACCTTTTCGCAACGATCTGTTGATCTCCCATAAACCTGTTTTCCATTCACGGAGGCTCATTTTCCAGAACCCAGGGAAGGCGATAGTACGAACAAAATCACTGAATGAAAAATCTCGTTTTCGATAACCTTCGCGTTTTGCGGCTAGTACCGCGTTGGGCCCGGCCTCAACCCAGCCTTTCATCGTCTGAGTCAGATGCACACCTAAAAATGGAAAGGCGGGGTCTGGCACCGGGTAGATAAGTCCTTTTACCAGAAACTCACTTTCTTTACGAAGTTTGTAGTACTCTCCTCTGAAAGGAATTATCCTCAGGTCAACTTTCACTCCCATAGTCTCGGCTACTAAATCTGAATGGAGTCCCGCACAATTGATTGTGTTTGAACATTCATATTCACCTGTCGATGTTTCCAGGACTGTGGTTAATCCGATTATCTTTGATCCATTCAACTCAGTGTTGAAAAAAATATTTCCACCAAGAGATTTAACACGATCTGCGTAAACCGACGTCACGTTACGATAATCGACGATGCCGGTTCCTGGTGCGTACAAGGCTTTTCGGGCTTTTACGTGTGGTTCGATTTCTGCCATTTCGTCTTGGTCGACAATCCTGAGGCCTTCAACTTGGTTGGCTCTTCCACGTTCTTCAAGTGCACGCAGGCGATCTTCTCCTGCCATATCTGTAGCAACAATTAGCTTTCCACATGTTCGCACTGGGATGCCGTTTTCATTGCAGAACTGCGTCATAGATGCTCGCCCAGCAACACAGAATTTTGCCTTTAGCGACCTAGGTTTATAGTAGATTCCTGAATGTATTACCCCTGAGTTATGACCACTCTGCTGGGTACCCTCTTTGCTGTCTTTTTCCAAAATAGCAAGATTGAGGTTTGGAAATCGCTCCAATAATTTCATGCCAGTTGCCAATCCAATTATTCCTGCACCGATGATTACAATGTCGTATTTAGTAGATGACACTGGCTGCTGTTTCCCGATTAAACCCAAGAGATATAAAGAACTATCATAGTCACGAA
>DODG01000129.1:0-804 GCA_003509065.1 Acidobacteriota bacterium | reverse complement strand
CACCTTTTTATAACAATCCTGACACGAAGTCGGTCACCCTTTTTGCAACATGCATGGTTGATCAAATGGCACCGTCCGTTGGCGAAAGCACTGTTGAGGTTCTTGAGCACCTGGGTCTCCAAGTGAATTTTGTCAATAACCAAACTTGTTGTGGTCAGCCTGCATTCAACAGTGGGTTCAGGTCGGAATCTTTACCTGTAGCACAACGTTTTTTGGAACTTTTCGAGTGTGTGGATGGTCCGATAATCGTCCCTTCTGGGTCATGTGCGGCGATGGTTAGAAATTTCTATCGCGATCTGTTTAGACACGATCAAAACCTTGTCGAACGAGCGAGAACTTTGAGTGAACGCCTGTACGAATTCACAGAGTTCATTGACCGCTTTTTCGGGTCTGACGCAATAGTGGGAACACACGACGTTAGGGCTACGTACCATAAATGTTGCCATCTGCTACGAGAAATTGGAATTGATGAACAGCCATTGGAAATGCTTTCTAATATCGAAGGCCTGAATGTGATTCCGTTGAATCGGGCTGACGTGTGTTGCGGGTTTGGTGGTTCGTTCTCGGTAAAAATGCCAGATATATCGACTGCAATTTTAGACGAGAAATTGGACAATATAGAGTCCACTGAAGCTAGCCATGTAGTGGCTGCTGATATCGGGTGTATTTACCAAATACAGGGCGGACTGAGGCGTCGCGGATCATCGATAGAGGTGGTTCACATCGCACAAATCTTGTCTGAATCGATTCGGAATAACAAGACTGGAAAGAGGACGGAGTGAAACCACTCACCCTTAACTTTCG
>DODG01000051.1 GCA_003509065.1 Acidobacteriota bacterium | reverse complement strand
ACCCTCGGCCTCAACGAAGTTCGGGCAGGCGTCTTGCCAGAAGAAAAACAGCGGATTGTGGCAGGGCTGCAAGCCGAAGGGCGGGTCGTTGCCATGGCTGGTGACGGTATCAATGATGCACCGGCACTTGCAGAAGCTGCAGTGGGAATTGCCATGGGAACCGGAGCTGATATTGCCGTTGAGAGCGCTGACATCACTCTTGTCAAGGGAGACTTGCGAGGTATTGCCCGCGCTCGTCGACTCAGTCGCAGTACACTACGCAATATTCGTCAGAACTTATTTCTCGCATTTATCTATAACGGCATCGGTGTGCCAGTGGCTGCCGGTGTGCTGTATCCGCTAACCGGGTGGTTCATCGATCCGATATGGGCAAGTGCAGCGATGACACTCAGTTCCATATCAGTCATCACGAACGCATTACGACTACGGTCACTGGATCTGTAGCTGAGGGAGGGACCCGGGGTCTTCTGTACGAATCGTCCTAGTCGGCGCCCTGTAACGCCGCTTCTTCAGCGAGGAAGGCCTCAAATTCCTCTTCCGTTTGGATTTTTACGAAGCCTCGCATCCGATAATGTCCAAGACCACAAAGCTGTGAGCAATTGATTTCGTAATCACCGGTGACTGTGGGTACGAACCACACTGGGATCTCCATGCCAGGAATGGCATCCTGTTTAACACGTAGTGTCGAAATAGCAAAGCTGTGAATGACATCCTGCGTTGTTAAGTGCACGATGGTCGGCTTACCCACGGGGAGGTTGAGTTGATTGATGGTCGCGATGTCGTCGACTGCGTATGGATCTGACCGATCTAAGCCGATCGCATTCGTCGGTGTAATCAGGCTTGGATCCTTACGACCGAACATACCATCAGGACCCGGATAATGGATGTGCCACTCGAATTGTTTGGCGACGACGTTCACGACGGTCGAGTCAGTTTCAGCCGGAAACTCGTTGACGCGTGTGGCCCACGCTGGAATGGCGAAACCAATCAGCAGCACCGCTTCGACGACCGCAACGCCGACCTCCAAATAGCTGGCGGTGTGACTCTTCACACCGGCGTAGTCAGCTGTTGGGTTTTTCGACGCACGGAAACGCCACAATGTGTAAAGAAAAAATAAGCCCCACCCAACAAACAAGACCAGCATAAGCCAGTGGATATACACAATCATTTGATCAACTTGTGGGGCGTGTGCCGATGCCTGAGGTGGCAGCCCTAGAAATTCCCGCATTTAGTAACTCCCTTCGTGCTGCGTTCGTCCACGCACCACGGTTGCTGACTCCGCACTCACCCGTGCTAACTTGGATAAGCGCACGAAAAACATCACAAAGCCGGTCGCCACTGTCGAAAGTACGCCCAGTAATAAGAAGATTCCCCAATTCATTCCGTCAATCATCGGCGACTCGACCGCTCCAAAACAAACCGGACACGCTAATACTGTGGGTGCCATGAGTGCGCACAGCGCAACGGTTGCAAGCATCGTCCGAAAACCCAATCGACCAACCATAACCGTTTCCCGTCCCTCCTTAGTCAAGACCGATTCTGCGAGCCCTGCGGGCGAACAACACTGCGTACCGAGAAAGGAGCCCGGCAACAAGTAATGAAACCGCTGCCGTCACAAGATAGTTCAAAGACTCAAATCCCGAGCGATACGCATTCGCCGCCCAGACCCCCATCAATAGGCTCAGAACGGCTGACGCAATAATAAAGAATAAATGGACGCTTTTGAGTGACATGCTTAAAAACTTTCAAACCTTACTGGCCAGTATGGTCGAGCATCGCAAAGATCGGTATGAACATCAACAAACAGAAAAACACGGCCGTGAGCATTAAGGACCAGGTAACAGCTTTCTTTTCACCGACCAAGTGCATGAAATAGCGAGCGACAAGTGAACCCTTAATCGTTGCAACGACCAACGCCACTAGGATTGCCATAGGAATAGACAAGGCTAGATAGGACACGCCGACCGTCGCGACCGTTAGCACCATTAGTGCGACGAACACCATGACATAAACCTTAACGTGTTTTCTTATTTCGTCCGCGCTTGTACCACTCATGTTGCCTCCCACCTACCCTCAACGCTAGATCAACTCGAGTTCTATAGCAGATACAACACCGGGAATAGAAAAATCCAGACAAGATCCACGAAATGCCAATAGAGCCCGGCTGCTTCGATTCGATTTGTGAACTGCTCGGGCGCAGTTTTCCACATCTTGCTACCTGGTCCAACAAAATAGCCGTTCACAACTATGCCACCTATGATGTGCAAGGCATGCAGGCCCGTCACCGTAAAATAAATCGCCAAGAAGGTACTCTCGGCAGGATAGAGGTCGTGCGAAAATTTATCGGCATATTCGTACGCTTTCACGACCAGAAAGAGCACTGCCAGTCCGACCGTTGAACCGAGGTATAACCTAAACTTACCAAAGTCATTCATCTTAAGCGACGCCCAAGCCATGACCATCGTCACGCTCGACGCAATCAACACAACCGTGTTGAACGCAGCGATGGGTACCGACAAGATCGAAGCACCAACCGGCCAAGTCTCAGCGCCGACCCGCAGGAGGACATAGGAAGAAAACAGCCCGCCAAACAGCATCACTTCGGACGCAAGGAATAACCAGATCCCGAGCTTGACGTTATTCAGGCCTGTATCTTCCCTATTTTCAACGGTATACGGAATTTCCATAACTCTCTGGGTCCTCTCCTAGCGTCGTTCGTTCTGTGGCGTAAAGTCTTGCACCGCACCTGGCACGCTGTACTCGTACGGGCCACGATGTACTTCCGGCGGCGTTACAAAATTGCCATGTGGCGGCGGGGTTGGTGTCGCCCACTCCAGTGTCGTAGCCTTCCATGGATTGTCCGACGTTACCTTGGCGCCCTTCTTCATACTCCAGAAAAAATTCACAATAAAGAAGATCTGGAAGGCAGCCATCACAAACGCAAAAATTGAAATGGTTTCGTTCCAAACCAAAACGCCCGCCGTGTGTTGGTAATCCCTAGCACCGTCGTACATCCGGCGATTCATTCCGGCCAGCCCCTGGATCAGCATCGGAAAAAAGATCCCATTCATGCAGACGAACGTACCCCAGAAGTGGATCTTCCCAAGCAGGTCATTCATCTTGCGGCCGGTTGCTTTTGGAAACCAGTAATAAATACCGGCGAACAACGCAAAGATCGTGCCTGGGGCCACTACGTAATGGAAGTGCCCGATGACGTAATAGGTGTCGTGAAGATGTAGGTCTGGCAGATTAAAAGCAAGCGGTAGACCTGTTAAGCCCCCCATACCAAACATGGGCAAGAAAGCCAACGCGAAGAGCATCGGCGTT
>DODG01000281.1 GCA_003509065.1 Acidobacteriota bacterium | reverse complement strand
CCTGCATTTTTCAAGATATGCTTCATCCGAAAATGCCCTGAACACAGTGACGGAAAGAGACTTCATATCGCGGCCCGATTGGTCTGCATAATATTGAAGCTGTTCCATTCCAGCACCTGGATCGGGTAACTTGTTTCCGCGGGGAAACCATCCATCAGCGAAGTCCACCACTCTTCGCAGCGTGTGCTTTGTTTCTCCACCGAGCAGTAGGGGTGGGTGCGGCTTTTGTACAGGTTTTGGCCATGACCAGATTGAGTCATATTGAACGAATTCCCCGTCGTAGGATGCTTCCTCCTCTGTCCAGATTTTTTGCATGGCTTTGGCCCGGTCAACGAGAACACGAAAACGTTCCTCAAATTTAGTCCCGTGATTCTGCATCTCCTCGGCATTCCATCCCGCGCCGAGTCCCAGTTCAAATCGACCATTCGACAAGTGATCCAGACTAGCGACTACTTTAGCCGTCACGATAGGGTCTCGCTCGATCAAAAGGCAAATTCCCGTTCCTATACGTAATTTCGTCGTCCTCGAAGCCACTGCCGCCAAAGCAACGAAGGGATCAAGTGTGTGGGAGTACTCCTTTGGGAGTGGACCGCCACTTGGGAAGGGTGTTCGTCTGCTCGCGGGAATATGAGTGTGTTCTGGCACAAACAATGATTCGATCCCGCGATCTTCAAGATGGCATGCCAACTCCACTATGGGAATAGAATATTCTGTTGGAAAAATGTAAACACCGATATTCATTACGAGTTACCTTCCTTTATTCAATCGTTTCAGTTTGGCTTAAGTTTAACGTGCGGAGAGCGAAAAAGAGCTTATAAAATTTAAAGAAACATTTCATCTTTAATTTCTAACAACTAGATGGTTTGTATTTCATGTACATGGGTTAGATAATTTTCGTATTTTTCTGATTTACCACGACACAGCCTATAAGGCAGTTTCTTTAACTAATGAACACAGGCGAAGATTCTACGCCCGCAACAATTTGCTATGATTTGTTCCTTCAATAACCACATTTAATGCGTTTGATTTTATAACTCTGTTCAATAAACGATCAAATTCATGAGCTAGGAATTACTGTGAACTGGCATCCAATAAAAGTATCGAATCTAGGTCCTCCGCCCGAGCCTTATGAGTATGCGATTCGGTCCGGCAACACTTTGTATCTCGCAGGGCAAGTCGCGCTAGACCAGAATGGAACCATCGTTGGTACAACTACAAAGGAACAGGCACGCAAAACTTGGGACAATATTGCTATCGTTCTAGCAGCGGCCGGTGCGTCGATCAAAGACGTCGTTAAGGTTACTTACTTCCTCGCAGACATTCGCGAATTACAAGAAGAAATGGAAGTCAGGAAAGAGGTATTTTCTGGACGACCGTTTCCCGTAGTAACAGCCATTCAAGCAGCAGCGCTTGGCATGCCTGGTTTGAGGTTAGAGATTGACGTTGTTGCGGAATTAAACGATGCGTAGTCTCACGGCAGACGAAATCGCCACTTTGCTTAACCGGTTAGGCTTACCTTCGTCTAAATTTGACACCGAAGAAATTGCAAAGGACCTAAAAGAGCGGACTGTTCAGAATGAGACTCTCTCTGCGATTTTGACATCTACAGAAATCGAGTCGATTTATTTTGATCCTATTTGGCAGAGATGTCGAACTCGGTAATTCGAAAAATGTCGCGCCAATTGCGCGACAGAAAAGTCTCCGCACAAGAACTCACCGTTAGATCACTAAATGCTGCGAACCAGCTTAATGGCACGATTAAAGCATTCGAATTAATTGACGAACAAAGTGCTCTTGTTGCAGCGGCACGACTTGACGAAGAACTGCGTTCCGGGCGAGACCGTGGCCCAATGCATGGTATCCCAATCGCGATAAAGGACATTATCGATGTTTTAGGGTGGCCAACGCGATGTGGTTCAGACACGTATAGCGATAAACCGGCAACCGAAGATGCTGTCGTCGTTCGAACTTTGCGCGAATCCGGTGCAGTTCTAATCGGGAAAACTGTACCCCATGAACTTGCATGTGGCGTTTACAGTCATCCAGTAAGAAATCCCTGGAATCTTAGTTGCTTACCGGGGGGATCATCGGGGGGCTCCGCTGCTTGCGTAGCAGCGGGCATCGTTCCAATGGCCCTTGGTAGTGACACTGGAGGCTCAATTCGAATTCCAGCATCTGTTTGTGGCGTGGCTGGCATTAAACCGACCTTCAATCGGATTTCCTGCGTCGGAGCCAAACCACTGTCTTGGTCCTTGGATCATATTGGACCAATTGCCGCTTCGGTTGAAGATTGCGCCCTTTCACTCCAGGCGATGTTAGGGTTTGATGTGTCGAGCGCTCGAAATTCAACATGCGATTTCACCGCACTCCTTAATAGCGGTCTCGAAGGTTTGCGTATGGGAGTACTACGTGGCGAACCCTTTGAGCCAATGCACTCTGGAGTAGAGATGGCATTTGACCGAGCAGTGGATCAACTTGAGATCATCGGCGCACAAAGAGTTGATGTCACCATCCCAGAACTTGAGCACACTATCGCGGTCGAATTCGCAATTGTTGGCCCAGAAGCAGCGCATTACCATAGAAAACGGCTTCGAGAGTATCCTGACCAAATTGATCCAGGAATAAAGGCGCTGCTCCTATCTGGTCTTTTACTACCCAGTACGCAATATTTGCGCGGCCTTCAAGCTCGGAAGGTTATTGCCGATGCCATCCGACGATGCTTTGATCATCACCGATTAGACATTATTGTGACACCGACATTACCAGCAACAGCCGCAACAAGAGACCAAGAAGTATTCGAATACGCCCATCGCACCGAACCAGTGACCATATCTTACGTCCGTACCACAGCGCCATTTAACCTCGCAGGTCTACCGGCCCTTTCAGTACCATGTGGTTTCGATAACACTGGACTTCCAGTGGGCCTCCAGTTCGTCGGGCGTCCAATGGATGAAGCAACGGTTCTCCGTACGGGTCATGCTTATGAGTTAGCGACCACTTGGCACAAAGAAACTCCGACAATGTCCTAATCGGGTCGCTTTATCGTTTCACATAACCCCCAAACAGAAGTTTTTGATTAACAAGGAAAATGCTTATGCCTTTTGTCGACCTTCCAACCGGAATAAATATGTACTATGAAGTCGAGGGACAGGGTGAACCCTTGCTGCTGATCATGGGTACAGCTGCGGACCACAATAC
>DODG01000416.1:6285-7385 GCA_003509065.1 Acidobacteriota bacterium | reverse complement strand
GTGTCTGTGGTCATTCCTGTGATACCTCAACGTGGATTCTACACACGACTCTTATGTGTGTACAAACCTTATTGTTATTTGTGCAAGCCGTGAGCAAGGTGTCGGAGTACTACCTGGACATGTTAAACATCCTAATAGTTGCAATATTGTTTTCTATGATTCAATCGCCATATTTTTAATACAGTGCGTTGTCTCTTTCATGGACTCTTTGCAACAAGTACCCTTGGATGTGTCGCGAGGGTGACGGGCGGTTGCCGCTGCATTTAGTTGCAGGGGAGGAAAGTCCGAGCACCTCATGAATCAGAGTGCCTGCTAACGGCAGGGCGGGGTGACCCGACAGATAGTGCAACAGAAAATAATCCGCCAGTATGAAAGTACTGGTAAGGCTGAAAAGGTGTGGTAAGAGCGCACCGCCCGGATGGTGACATGCGGGGCTAGGTAAACCTCACTCGGTGCAAGACCAAATAGGGAAGCGTTGACCGGATTCGGGTAGCTTTCGGGTTGGTTGCTTGAACCTGCGGGTAACTGCAGGTCTAGATGGATGGCCGTCGCCGGTTCGTTGAACCGGTACAGGACTCGGCTTATAGTCAGCCTCGCGGCTTGACGCTTGTGGCAAGCCGCCGTTTAAAACGGTGGCTTGCCGTTTAAAGATATGTCAGTCGAAGCAATAAATATTTTTAGTCAGTGATTGTGAAGTCCACGTTTAGTTGCTTGGCCATTTTTCTGAAATAACTTACCGTGTGTCGAGGTAAAGGTATGCCGGTCTTTTGGCGTTTTGCCACATACTGCGCATCTGGGTATCCGGGATACTGGATGTCAGGTGATCCTGGAGCCGGTTCTTGTGATCGTAGTGTTCGTAGCATTTCATCCATGTCAGCTTTGAACTGTTCTGCGGGCCGGAACCCATCGATGCGGGTAGCTTGAAAATAATGACAGAATCGCCCTCCTTTGGGATTTTCGAGCAGCATTCCTGATAATGTTTCACCAGGCAAGACAGCGCCGAGCACATCGGCCATCATGCCGATCCCCATACCTTTATGGGCACCCTGATCATATGTGCCCCCTAAAGGTGGTTGGCCAATAGCTTCCCCTCGTCGAGT
>DODG01000416.1:5402-5905 GCA_003509065.1 Acidobacteriota bacterium | reverse complement strand
TCTATCCCAAAAGCTTGGGCTATCGAAACTTTTCCATATGATGTGGTTGAGGAAGCCATGTCGATTACAAATGGGGGTTCTTTACCTGCTGGAGCCGCAAATGCCATTGGGTTTGTTCCCATCCATGGGTATCGACCGTTCATTGGTATTATCACTCGACCACCCCCAGAGGACATCGAAAAGCCGAGCATATCGTGCTCTAGGGCGAGACGGGCGTAATAACCTGCGGCACCGTAGTGCGAGGAATTCTTTACCGCTACGGATGCTATTCCGGTGTTCTTGGCTTTTTCAATTGCTAGTTGCATAGCTTTAACGCTCGCTATCATCGCCATGCCTTCGTCAGCGTCGATGACCGCGGTACCCGGCGTCTCATGGGTTATTTGAACATCCGGGGTTGGATTGATGTAACCGTTCATGAGGCCGGTGAGATAGTGAAGATCTAGGTTGTAGCAGACACCGTGAGTGTCGATACCGTTCAAGTCGGCGTCAACAAGGACTTCAGC
>DODG01000416.1:0-5008 GCA_003509065.1 Acidobacteriota bacterium | reverse complement strand
CGGCATGGACGAAGGTGGGGTCAGGAATATTCTTGAGTTTTTCTAGGACCATCGATTGATTCTTAACTTTCTAGTGACCTGTTTGGGATTGCCATTTCAGGGTAATTGTGAGTGTTGAGATGAATATTACTTGGCTGTGGTTGGTGATAGGACCTATGTCCTAGCCTTGTTTATTGTGCCAAAGTAATGGCTTACGAGTACATTAAAGCATCCATATTGGATATTGGTTTTAAACCTTGGAGTTGTCATCTGATGGCTGATATTGCAGACATTGTTGTTGTCGGGGGAGGAGTTCACGGCGCCTCGACGGCCTGGCATTTGGCAAAACGAAATGCAGGTAAGATCGTGCTGATCGAAAAAGATGCGATAGCGTCTGGAGCATCTGGTTGGTCAAGTGCGATTGTTCGGATGCACTATCAACTTGAATCGCTTGTGAAAGTCACTATGTACGGTCGAGAGATGTACGGAGATTGGGAGAACATTGTCGGTGTAGGCGAGAGCGGATTCCGCAAGGTTGGTTTTCTTGTGCTGTTCCCTGAAGATGAAATCGAACATGGTCATAGCGTGATAAAAATGCAACAGAGGCTTGGTATTGATGCTCGTTACATTTCAAGGGATGAAATTAGTCAAATCGAGCCTCGATTATCGATTGAGGATGTTGCAGCGGGGGCGTGGGAGCCAAATTCAGGATACGCGGACGGCTCGACCGTTGCGAATTCTTTTGTAGCCGCAGCACGTTCTCTTGGTGTTGAAGTTCGCATAGGTCCGGAGGTGATAGCACTGACATCCGTTGATGAAAAAATCACAGGTGTCGAAACTTCTGAAGGCATGATTCATGCCGGGACTGTAATCGTGGAAGCTGGTTTCCGAACGAGCGCTCTACTTGCCCACCATGGGGTTGATCTTCCTATAGTTCCCGTGCGCCATGCTATCGCCGTCGTTAAAAGAACCCAGGATTTTGGTGATATTCATCCTGTCGTTTCTGATCGAGTTGCTAGGGCATATTACAGACCAGAAGCGGAGAACTTGACACTGTTGGGAGAACACGATCCTTTGAGAGGCCCGGTAGACGAAGAGGTTGAGGTGACCAAGTTGCCGCAAATGGATGAGCAGGTGAGTTTGATGGAACGCTTCTCCCGTCGATTCCCAGGTCAGGATTCGGCATCGATGATGCGCGGGTACACCGGCGTCTATGACTGTTCGCCAGATTTTCAGCCAGCCTTTGGGAAAGTTCAGGCACTGGATGGTCTGTTTGTGGGCGCTGGATTCAGCGGTCACGGATTCAAGTTAAGCCCAGGTATTGGGAAGATCATCAGTGACTTAGTTATCGATGGGTCAACTGACATGATTGATGTGAGTCCGTTCAGGATTGAGCGATTTGCGGAGGATGACTTGTTACTCGGGGGTGAGGGTTATTCAAATCGTTCTTTGGCTTAACTGAAAATTGGATTTGAACCACCAAACGAATCTATGGCGGTTCCTGTTATAGCAGAACTGGCATCGGACGCAAGAAACAGTGCTACATCGGCGATTTCCGCGGGATCCATCAGTGTTGGATTTTCGGATCGTCCTTTCGTATTAAATGCTGCGCGGAAACCTTCGGTGTCTGTGCCGCCCGGGCATATGGCATTCACATTTATTCCGTATTGATACACCTCTGCCGCGAGTGACTCGGTGAAGCTAATCAAACCTGATTTTGTTACTCGGTAAGCGCTACGTCCAAATGCACCTTTCCTGCCGCCGATGGAGGAAATGTTGATGATTTTTCCGTGGCCCTGCTCGATCATCCCAGGAATTATCTTCTGAGTTATGAGAAACGATCCGGTGAGATTTACGTTCAATACGTCGCGCCATAGGTTAGGATCGAAATCTTTGACAGCTATTCGAGGATGAATAATCGCTGCGTTGTTGACTAGAATGTCGACCTGTTTAAATTCTAGCTCAGCGGTTTTGGCCAGCTTACTGATATCGGATTCAATCCCGAGGTCAGCAACGACCCCGATTGCGGTTCCTCCAGAGTTTACGATGAAGCTTGTTACTTTTTCGATTTCCCGATCCGTTCGACCAGTGGTGATTACATTGGCGCCTGCTGCGCCGAATGCAATGGCAATTGCTTTGCCGATGCCTTTGGATGATCCTGTTACCAGCGCAGTTTTTCCAAGTAGTGATGTCATGGGATGAATCATAGCCTTATTGAGGGTATTGAACGATATGCTGATCGGCATAATACTAGTAATGCAATTGATTAATTTTGTGGATTGGACCGGAGAATTACATGGTAGAAAAGGTAGTAGTCACTGGTGGGTCTGGCAGGGCAGGTGAGTACATAATCGCTGAACTTGCGGCTAATGGGTATGAAGTTTATAACGCGGATGCTGTTGCTCCGCGTTCTGGATCTCCTTCTAATGCAGCACAGTTCTGGCGTATAGATGTCACCGATTACGGTGAGGTTTTGAATGCTCTGACGGGAGCCGACGCTGTAATCCACATGGCTGCTATCCCCGCACCAAACATGGATCCTGAACACAAGGTGTTTAGGATTAATATGATGGCTAACTGGAATGTTCTAGAGGCTGCTGAAGTTCATGGTATAGGTCGTATATGTATGGCTTCTTCCATCAATGCGGTGGGTGCTGGTTGGGGTTCGAAACTTTATACGCCCGAGTATTACCCGGTGGACGAAAATCACCCGACTAGAGTAGAAGATGCTTATTCGCAATCTAAATGGCTTGGTGAAGAGATGGGCGAGGCGTTCGTTCGTCGTCGACCTGGGAAAGTGCAAATAGCGAATATGCGTTTCCATGGGTTATGGGATCCTGAGACGGCAAAGCAACATTTGGAGTCGGGTGATAAGACATCGATTGATGGCAGGTATCCAATGGGATTTTGGAGTTGGGTCGGTCGACATGATGCGGCGCGTGCCTGCCGGTTGTCGATTGAGAAGGAGTTTGGTGGTCATGAGGCATTTTTCATCAATGCCACTGATACTGTTTTGGAGATTCCCACAATGACTGCGTTGGAAGCGGTTCACCCAGGAGTGGAGATTAGAGAACCCCTTCCCGGTTTTACGAGTCCGTTGTCTGTTAGGAAATCTGAGGAGTTACTTGGTTGGGTTCCAGTTGAATCTTGGCGAGAAGGCACGGTACGAGCTCCCGAGCCTAATGATGTAGTTCCAGTGAGTTATAAAGCTCAGTGGACACGCTAGGTCACCTGTTTTATATATCTTTATTTTGATGGATTGTGGCGGTTCGAGAGTTCATAGGCTAGTGTCAGCTAGTGACGCCGCCGTCGATTGGAATTGCCTGTCCAGTTATGTAGCTAGCTGCATCTGAGCATAAGAACGATACAACATTTGCCACTTCGCTCGGTTTTCCGTACCTGCTCATTGGGATCCACCGCTCGAGTTTCTCTCGTATATCGGGATTGTTGTTGTCAATACCTTGCATCATCGTCGTATCGATAACACCAGGGCAAACGGCGTTTATGCGAATACCTTTGCGTGCGTAATCTCTAGCAGCCGATTTAGTGAGTCCTATCAATCCATGTTTGCTTGCTGTGTAGGCTGTTTGCCGTCCTGTGCCTCCTCGTAGTCCCATATATGAGGAATCGTTTACTATCGCCCCGCCGCCATTTTCGAGCATGTACCCGATCTCGTATTTCATACTGAGAAACGTACCCTTTAGATTGGTGTTGATGACGATGTCGAAGGTTTTTTCGTCGACTTCATGTAGAGGTGATGTAGGTTCAAGAATCCCGGCGTTATTGAATGCTGCATTAAGACCACCGAAGCTTGCTACCGCATGTTGCACAGCCTGTTCAATCTGTTCGGGTACGGTGACATCCGCCACCACATATGTTGCCGTACATCCATTCGACTCAATCTTGTTTACAGTTTTAGATAAATCGGATTCTCGCCTTGCTGCTGCGACGATCTTTGCGCCATGGTTGGCCATCACTATGGCTGCCTCACGGCCGATTCCTGAGCTCGCGCCGGTGACGAGTATGATTTTATCTTCCAGAAGAGCGGTCATTCGGTAAGTACCTTTTACTGTTGCTTTGGCTGTTTGCCATCGTTGATGTAACACGTAGCATACGTTGTCCGGCAGATATAGTGTTTGTCCTCGTATTTTTAAATGACTATCGAACTTCGCCCAGTAACAGACGATAATTTCAGCGAATGGCGTAAAACGGTTCGCCATGGTTTTGGCGAGCATGTACATCCAGACGATATTGTGCGGCTTCGAAATGAACGCGTGGAGTTAGATCGGCTGGTTGCAGCCGTGGATACTCAATCGAATCGCATTATTGGCACCGGTGGAGCAGATTCGTACTGGCTGACTGTCCCAGGCGGAGAACCGGTTCCGATGGCTGGCGTTGCTTACATGACCACGTCGGTGACTCACCGACGGCAGGGCGCGTTTTCGAACATGATGACTTACATCCATGATGCTGCCCGTGAACGCGGTGATGTTATTAGCGGGCTCTGGGCATCCCAATCACATTTGTATGGTCGATTTGACTATGGGCTTTCGATCAATTCTTACGATTGGGAAATTGATCCAAGCTTTGGAGAGTTTTCTCACTTTCCTGCGGCCAACGCGAATAATGCAGACATAAAGGTTTCTTTTATAGGTGCTGATGAGGCTGAGGTCGTATTGCCGGGTATATATGAGCGAATGCACCGTCAGACGACTGGATCTGTGAACCGCACTAGCGGTCGCTGGCGCTATCAATTATTTGATGAAGAGCGAGTGCGTCAAGGCGCGAGTCCCTTGTTTTTTGCTGTTTGCGAAGAGGCCGGTGAGCAAACAGGATACGTCTCTTATCGGATGCGTCGTCAGGGTGACTCTGATATGGGGACTCTCGAAGTAGTTGAGCAGGTTTCTGCTACCGAGGTCGCTCATGCTGCAATTTGGCGTTTTTTATTGGACTTTGATCTTGTCGGAAAGATTACTGCAATAAATCGGCCGAGTGACGATTCCCTTTGGTGGATGTTGTCGGATCCAAG
>DODG01000103.1 GCA_003509065.1 Acidobacteriota bacterium | reverse complement strand
CTGAAAAAACCGCGCTTCATTCAGGAAAAAAATCGGATTACTTTTGTCGTATGGAGTAGATTGAATGATTGCTGGCGCCGGGAGAAATTTATTGGTAGGTAGGTATACATCTGCCGCCAGTTCTACCCCATCTCTCATAGGAATTCCCGTCTCAAAGATCACCAACGGATTTGCATTAGATTTACGTATAGGCTCTTCAAGAAAACGCTGCCGTGGCGTCTGGATTGACTTATTCATTCAACGCTTCTTTTCTTAGTAATCATCGTTTCCTCTTTGAGTTAACGATGGGCTAAAACTGTCTCTTAGGCAATCAGGATTTTTTGTCCAACTGGGGCTGACGGGCTACATCCCATAGTTGAACACCTTTGGCGCGAGCAACTGAGAAAGGATATAACCTGTACTTCATAGTCGATGTTATAAGCGCCTTATCACGAGCTATGATTTCCTCGCTGCGCGTATAAGCACGAATTCCAGGCAATGGTCATTCTCCTGGCACGAAGGGAGACACCCACCCTTCTAATGGCTGGACGAGAATCCCGCCATCTACGACTAGAAACGCTCCCGTAACAAACGACGCCATATCAGAAACTAAAAACAAAGCAGCTTTCGCTACATCATCGGGATGACATAATCGGCGGAGAGGAGTTCTCTCGACAATTCCATTCCACTGTGCTTTCACGTCAATGCCTTCAGGCGCTCCAGTCATAACTAACTCAATCGCGCCTTCTGTCATAGCTGCGCCGGGGCATATAGCATTAACGCGTATGTTGGACGCGCCCAACTCCATTGCCAGTGATCGAGTTAGACCCGCAATTGCATGTTTGGTTGTCGTATAGTGAGCCAAGCCTTCGGCAGATGGTTGAAACGCGTCAACCGATGCAATATTTACGATCGAACCACCATTACCATCCTTTTTCATTTCGCGAACAACCGCTTGTGTGCAATTAAATGTGCCAACAACATTAACGTTCAATGTCGTCTGAAATTCTTCTAAAGATATATTGTCAAAATAACTGTTTGAAAAAATCCCGGCATTATTTACTAAGATATCGACTCGCCCGTTTGTTGACACAACAGACTGCACTAGATCCATCACAAGAGAAGCATCGAAAATATCAACTTTCTTTGGAGAGGCCTCATAGCCCAGCTTATTAATCTCTTCGGCCTTTCGGGTGGCGCCGTCCTCATTCCGATCTGCGATAACAACTTTAGCTCCAGCTTCGGCCAAACGCAGAGCAATTGCAGCTCCAAAACCTTGGGCAGCCCCGGTTACGATCGCACACTTGCCTTTCAGAGAAATTAGCGAAGACAGATCAGGAGTATTCTCAGTCGCTCTGTCAATTTTATTTTTTTCTATAGTCATAATAACCGTTCCTAATCTAGATAATTCCGTTTATCGACAGATTGTATTTTAATGTCTAAAAATGGCAGGCGACCGCATGACAGCCCCTACGAACGAGAAGTTCGGGATCTGATTCAGAGTAGGCCGCCTCTGCTCTAGGACATCGTGTCAAAAAACGACACCCTTTTGGTATCGCCAGCCACGCTTGCGAGATGCCTTATTCGATTAATTGATCCTGCTTCCAGATTGGTTTACCGGTGTTTCGAACTTGGTTTGATTCTTCTTTCTTTCGGGGATGTTATAGAGATGACGCCGCCATTAATCATTACTAAAAGTGAGATTGATAAAGGTTTAGATATATTTAGGCGAGTGATTGAGACGCTGTAGTCGAAAAGAGACCTGCAACAACTTGAGAAATCTTTTCGACTGATGGTATGTAAGCGTTTTCTAGTGTCGGGCTCAAGGGCACAGGTGTGTGAGGGGCGCTCACCCTTCTAATCGGGGCCTTAAGCTTGGCGTGAGCTGATTCACCCACAATTGCTGCAATGTCCGTTGCAATACTACATCTCGGTGGACTTTCATCAACAATGACAAGTCGTCCCGTCTTACGAACTGAATGAGTGATGGTTTCATTGTCGAGAGGGGAAAGTGTGCGTGGGTCGATAATTTCTACACTGATTCCTTTTTGACCTAAGGTCTGAGCGGCTTCAATTGCTTTCCGGACCATCATGGAAATTGCGACCAGCGTAATATCTTTACCTTCCTTAACAATCTTCGCTTCTCCGAGGGGGATCTGGAATGGGGATTCAGGGACACTCTCTTTCATCCCGTAGAGGCCCATATGCTCGAAGAACATCACAGGGTTGTTGTCCGCAATAGAGGAGGAAAGAAGCCCTTTTGCGTCGTGAGGCGAGGATGGGACAACAACTTTGAGACCAGGAATATGGGTGAACAAAGAATACAAGGTATCGGAATGTTGCCCCGCGGCTCCAAGGCCGGCGCCCATAGCCATCCGAAATACCATAGGCACTTGCACCTGACCCCCAAACATGTACCTCATTTTGGCAGTTTGGTTAAAGATCTGATCGAATGCGAGTGGAGTAAAACTTGACCACATCATGTCCACGATTGGGCGTAGGCCAGAGGCGGCAGCCCCAAGCCCAATACCGGCAATGGCAGCCTCAGAGATTGGTGTATCGCGAACGCGTGAAGGCCCAAACAACTCTAACAGCCCTCGTGTGACTCCAAATGAACCACCCATTGCGCCTTCGTTGGGACCCCCAAGGCCGGCACCCCCGGCGATATCCTCACCGATAACGATGACCGAATCATCTAGTTCCATAGCTTGACGCATAGCCTCGTTCAGGGCGCTAGCACCACTTAATACCCGCTTTTGGCTATTACTCACGATGCATAGACCTCTGCTTCTACCGTGTTTGCCTGGGGGAATGGACTAGCTTTCGCGTAATCAACAGCTTCATTCAACTCCATCTCAATATCTTTTCGCAGTTTAGAGATGTCATCAGGCGAGAGTATTTGGCGTGCAAGCAAGATCGTTTCGAGTGGGGGAATTGGATCTTGCGATTTGGCCTCAATTTTGAGGTCTTTTGGCCGGTACTTTTCGGGATCGCCAAGGTAGTGACCTATCATTCTTCCGATCTTTGCTTCGATTAATGTGGGTCCGTCGCCGTTTCGAGCACGAAGGACAGCATCTTCGGCCGCGTGATATACAGCTATTGCGTCTGACGCATCAACGGTAATTCCTGGAAGGCCGTAAGCAGCTGCCCTCATCGAAATATCGGGTACGCTTGTGGAGTAGCCTACGGGGGTAGACTCTGCCCACCCGTTGTTTTCACAGACGAAGATAACCGGTAATTTCCAGATGGAACTTAAATTCATCGTTTCGTGAAGTATCCCCTGGTTACATGCACCGTCGCCGAAAAATGTGACAGCAACATATTTTTCGCCTCTGATCTGACTGGTTAATGCTGCACCGGCGGCTAAGGCGATACCACCGCCTACAATTGCATTGGCCCCGAGCATGCCGCGAGTAAAATCAGCGATGTGCATCGAACCGCCACGCCCTTTACATAAACCAGTTTCTCGTCCGTAGAGTTCCGCGAGCATATCCTTTAACGTGCAGCCTTTTGCAATACAGTGGCCGTGTCCCCGATGAGTACTCGAGATGTAATCATGATGATCAAGGTGCATGCAGATACCCGTAGAGACTGCTTCAGCACCGATGTAAGTATGAACAAAGCCCGGCATTTCTCCTTTTCGAAACTCTCGAGTTACCCGCTCCTCGAACATTCGGATCGTCAACATTGTTCGATAAATTCGAATCAACTCTTTGGGTTCGATTGACTTCATTCTTTTTTAATTAGAGACTGGTATTCTTCGGCAGTATCCGCAACGAGACCTACAACCGTACCAATTGGCAGAGAGGTCTCTTCGGAAGGTTGCAACAAATGGTGAAGCCAGCCTGTAGCGTCGGATTCAATATCCATCGCGGCTTTCTCGATCTCCATCTGGAACAATGGCGTACCTTCTTCAACTTTCTCACCTTCTTCAGCTATCCAATCGAGAAGGTAGGAGTCTTCCATATTGAGACCAGTTTTTGGAATAATCTGTTCGTGAATAGCCATTATTACGAGGATTCCTAATCGTTATGGTAGAACCACCCGTATCTCCATCGGACTTAGTGATGGGTCTACCAAGTGAACGAGCTCGGTTGGGTCTCTTAGCCGATTACGTTCGTTTCAATGTTCTACGGGTATACAGTTTGACTTTTTCGAAGCCAAGGCGAGTTCGTTTCTGATCTATGGGGCGCCACGGCGTAATCGTTTTACCACTCTGCATAATTACTTTTATATTCGATGGGTCATGAAGCACTTCGATATTCTTATGGGGTGCTCCATCTACGACAAGCAGGTCGGCGTATTTCCCACTGGTCAATGTCCCGATTTCTTCACGTAAATTTGGGAGGGTAAAAGCCGAATTTCGTGTCATACAAAGAAGTGCCTCGATAGGGCT
>DODG01000001.1 GCA_003509065.1 Acidobacteriota bacterium | reverse complement strand
TTGTCCGGATTTTCTGATTCGAGGTAAAGAAGCTGCGCCACAACCAGATTGGCTATGTGATCATCCACCTGACCAACCAGAAATATCACCCGCTCTTTGAGCAGGCGCGAATAGATATCGAACGCTCGTTCACCCCGGCCGGTGGTTTCGATCACCATCGGGATAAGGCCAATATTCTGCGGATCACTTCCTAGTGCGCGTTGCGATTGGTCTTTCACGTTGCCCCCTGCTAACTCAGTTAACCTAGTCCCACTGTTTGTCATTCTGTCGCTGAAACCGCATCGGTATTACCCGTAGCCGCAGGGTTCATGAATTCGCTGAACCGTATTTCATTATCCACGACTTCGGCTTCCTCTAGCAGACACTGAATCGCCTTTTCCTCTACGACCAACGCTTCGATCTGACTCAACCGCGAGCGTTCAGCATAGTGCCAACTGATCACCTGCTGAGGATCATCGTAACTCGACGCAAGCTTTTCCAGATGCGCCTTTACTTCGTCATCCCCCGGTTGGAGCTCCCTCACCTTAACGAATTCGTTCATCACTAAACCCAACGCGACTCGACGCTTGGCCTCGTCACGGTAACGCGTTCGATCAATATCACCATCACCCGGCAACCCCTGCTGCTGGAGTTGCGCTCGAGTCGCCTGAATCGCCCGTTCAATCTCTTCCTCGATCAACGTTTCTGGGACGGGGAAATCATTGCCTTCGAGTAACGCATCGAAAACAGCATGCCGCAGCAGGCTGCGCACTCGCTCGTCGCGTTCACGTTCGAGATTCGATCTCACTTCAGCCCGAAACGCATCTGAAGTCCCCTCACTAATGCCAAGGGCTTTTATAAAGTCTTCATCCACTTCCGGCAATACCGGCCGACCGACATCGCGCACCGTGATCGCAAATTCAGCTGCTTGTCCAGCGAGTTCCGCATTGGGGTAATCTTCAGGGAAAGTGAGAGACACCGTCACTTGGTCATCAGCCTTGGTCCCTGCCAAAGCACTCTCGAACTCAGGCAACAAACCACCACTGCCGATGACAGCCGGATAGTTCTCTGCCTCGCCACCCTCAAACGGCTCTCCATCGACAGTGCCCTTGAAATCGACCGAGACACGGTCACCTTCATTCGCGACATCAAAGGTGGGTTCCCAAGTTGTCCGGCGCTTTCGGAGTGTTTCAACCGTCTGGTCGATGTCGCTGTCTTCAACCGCGCAGACCGGTCGTTCAACGCGCTTGCCCTTGATATCATGTCTGGGAATATCTGGAAAAACTTCAATCGTGGCCGTGTATTCAAGGATTTCACCTCGCGTGAGGTTTTTCGGCTCAATCGATGGCATACCTACCGGTACAATTGCCTGTTCCTGCAAGGCGTCACGGTAACTCGTGTCAATCAGTTCCTGAGCGGCTTCATGTAGCGCCTGAATACCAAATTGGGCTTCGGCCACTTTACGTGGCACCTTACCCGGCCGAAATCCAGGGATTTTGGCTGTCCGGGCAAATCGAACAATGCGTGCATCGACTCCCTTTTCCAACTCTGTGGCGGGTACCTTAATAGTCATGCGGCGAACAATTTCACCGGGTGATTCGATCGAAACTTCCACTGGTCATCCTCTGCTATGCCGCTCAGCAATGCGATCGTGATACTGGTGCGAAAGGGGAGACTCGAACTCCCATGGGTTACCCCACTGATACCTAAAACCAGCGCGTCTACCAGTTCCGCCACTTTCGCGATGCTGCATCTTGCCGCTTCTGATTCTATATAACGCTGTAATCGTGGTTTTCAACAGCCACCCCACTATTTGAAGGCAAATGGTAGGCAGCCAATTGGCGATGCAGACAGGCTCTGTTAACAGTACGATTTTCTAACAAAACCCATTTATAGTCAAACACTTACGAATATACAGACTAACCCGCACCACCTCCATCGGCACGTGACCCGTCGACTCCAGTGCGCAAAACAAATAAGAAACTTGAGACCGGGTTGGTGAATTATTCGCCCACACAACTCTTTGACTGACGGGTTAGGTGCTCAGCGGCGACTCTACTTCGAGCCATGCAAGTCTCGTTGAGGGCGTGGGACAATAGCCTTTTATGCCATCGTCGAGATCGCCACTAAGTGACTCACGCAACTGCCCTGTGGCATCGATTTATTCCCGCGACGCCGGTAGTTTTTGTTTTCCTTTGGAGTTCCGCCTTTGTCGGCATTCGCTTTGGACTGCCTTACGCCGAACCGTTTACCTTCCTCGCCTGGCGGTTCTTACTGGCAGCGAGTATTTTCCTTCTGGTCGCCTGGCAACTACGTAGCCCGTGGCCTTCGCACCTCAGCGCCTATGTGCACATCATATTCTGCGGCGTCTTGATTCATGGCATCTATCTCGGTGGCGTGTTTGAAGCAGTTTATCGCGGCGTGCCCGTCGGTGTTTGCGCACTCATACTGGGAACACAACCGCTGATCACAGCCGTATTGGTTCAACCTTTCGTCGGTGAAAAAGTTAGCCAGCGCCAGTGGCTTGGCTTTATCGGGGGAGCGCTCGGGGTCGCGTTGGTTGTCACGGAACAGTTAGACGTCTTTGGTCGAGATCTATTCGGCATGGGACTTTGCTTGATGTCTGTCGTCGCCATCAGTATTGCGACGGTTTATCAAAAGCGCTATTGCAGTGAAATGGATCTTGGGAGTGGTGCCTTCCTGCAGTTTCTCGCTGCCGGTATCATGATGCTACTGCTCTCCTTATTACTGGAAAGCGGACACGTAGAATGGAGTGGCGAATTTCTATTTGCACTATCGTGGCTTGTATTGGTTGTTTCGTTGGGGGCCATGACTCTCTTGTGGGTCATGGTCAAACAAAATGCTGCTGTCAATGTTGCCAGTCTGTTCTTTCTGGTACCGCCTTTGGCAATGATCATGATGTGGTTGCTTTTTGACGAAAAACTGGGCCTGCAGGCCATTGCTGGCATGATTATTATTGCCACCTCGGTTTTGCTCATTACGCGCGCTCAAGTCACCTCGGTCAAATAATCGACCTGAGCATCGTAACGACCCTCTCCATCATGGTTGGCGAAACTATTCACTTCCCAGCGCACCATGCATTCGTTCGCGCCATCAACGGTTGGCCTATTCACCTTGCCCCGTGTTTCATGCCAACCACGTCAGGGGCGCAACAGACTTTGGCGCCTCAGCGCGTTTTTGTAGGACTTCACCGAATGCATGCGAGGATTTCGTAAGCGTAAGCTATTGTCCGAAATCCTCGCACACTGAACTCCTATCAAAAAGCTAAATCGTTAATCCATGGGGCCTCGTATTTCTTTGCAAGGTCTTCCAACTTACCACTAGCAATTAACTGATTAAGCGCGGTATTAACGAAGCGCAGAATATCAGTGTCCTCTTTGTGCATTGCCCAGGCGACCATGTTTCTGCTGTAGATCCGACCCCCAAGCACTGCCTGGATACCTGACTGTTTGACAAGCGCATGATGGGCCGCGACTGAGTCGCCAATGGCAACGTCAACTTTTCCGGTGATAATCTGAAGCATATTTAACTCTTCAGTTTTGACCACGCTCAGCTTCGCCTTAGGTGCCACCTTCTGCGCCCAGTCATGCTCACCCGTCCCTTGGGTAACTCCAATGGTGATATCAGCATTGTTTAAATCTTCAGGACTGTTGAATCGATTGTCACCTTTTTTTGCAACCGCTCTATAGCCGAGAAAATAAATAGGTTGACTAAAATTGACGACGAGGGCTCTTTTCATCTTCGAGTAGGTTGACGCAACAGAAAGATCAATCTGTCTTGATTGTATTCCTGCAATAAAAGTCGCCCATGCGAATTCCTTGAAAACACATTCGACCTCGATGGTCTCGCAAATCGATCGAGCAGCATCCACAAAAATACCCTTGTACTCGCCAGTCTTAGGGTCTCTGATGACATCGGGTGGGAACGGTACAACTCCAATATTGAACTGCTTTGACTTCGTTATGTCCGCCATATCTCTTGCATCGGCAGGGGTCACTAGTAATGACACGACCGCCATAGCAGCAAACAAAGTTGGCACAAGACGGTAAATACGATTTTTTCTACTGTTCATAACTTCACTCCTCCTCGTCATAGTGGGCATTTGCCCGTTGGTTACACCGCTCGAAACGCAGCCGCTTCTTGTGGCCGCAACAATAATGGGATACCCAAATCAAATTAAAATTCTTCATGCGTCATCAATGAAAGGAATTCACGAGTTCGCGCCTGATTAGGGTTTTTCAACACTTTCTCTGGCGTGCCTTCCTCAATAATCACCCCTCCGTCCATAAATACGACTCGATCTGCCACTCTGGAAGCAAACCCGATCTCATGCGTCACCACCACCATGGTCATCCCCTCTTCCGCGAGCTGTTTCATTACTCGGAGAACCTCGTCCACCAACTCTGGATCGAGTGCCGACGTGACCTCATCGAACAACATGATCTCTGGGTGCATTGCCAGTGCACGGGCAATGGCGACTCGCTGTTGTTGTCCACCGGACAGATGCGAAGGGTATTCATTGCGCTTTTCCGAAAGGCCCACTTTACCTAACAGCTGATCCCCAATTGCCTCAGCTTCATCTCTTGGCATTTTCTTTACCAGCATGAGCGCCTCGGTAATGTTTCCCAACACCGTTTTGTGTGGCCAAAGATTGAACTGCTGAAACACCATGCCTACCTTCATCTGCACTTTGCGTAACGCAGCTCCCCCTACGCGTTCCAAACGGCCATCGTTCAAAACGCGGCCAAGCAGCTCACCCCCGAGATAAATCGCCCCTTCGAAATCGTCTTCTAAGTAAGCTATACAGCGCAACAGAGTGCTTTTCCCGGAGCCCGATGGACCGATCACACAGACGACCTCTCCGGTTTTGACCTCAAGATCGATTCCGCACAGGACCTCGAGCGATCCGAAACGTTTCTTAATGGCTTGTAACTGAATAGCAGGAACTGTTGAATTCACCGATCAAAACCTCTCAGCAAAATAAAGTTCAGCACGCCGAGCAACAAAAGCCACCGGGAAAATCAGCATGAAGTACACGACTGCAAGGGCAGAGTACATCTCCAGTGGTCGGAAATTGTTCATAATGACATTTTCGACTGAATGAAGTAACTCATAGACACCAATGACAGAAGCCAGTGCTGAGAGTTTCAAGATGTCAGCAAAATTATTGACCAACGGTGGGAGCATTCGCCGCAGCGCCTGCGGCAAGATAATACGGCGCATAATCTGAAAGTAATTCAATCCCAGAATCTTTGCAGCATCAATATGCCCTTTATCAACGGCCGCAATACCTGCCCGAACGATCTCCGCGACATAGGCCGACATATGCAAAGACAGCGCAACAACCGAAGCCCAGAATGCGGACAACGTGACCCCCATAAGGATCGGGAGACAATAGAAAATCCAAACGATCTGAATGAGTAATGGGGTATCCCGAAATATTTCCACGTACCACGCAGCCGGGAAGGAAAGAGACCTGCGCGGACTCTGCCGGGCAATTCCCACCACTAAACCTAACGACAAGCTGAACAGTACAGCTAACAGACTGAGTTGCAACGTGATCAATGCACCCTGGATATAGACCACCCTATAATCCCATACAACGCTGAAACTCCAGTCATACATCACAACCTCCTGGGGCACACCCGATGGTCCCCAAAGCCTAATGTCTTATCCAATCAGCAACCACTCGGAGAAATGCCGCTTCAAGGAAACGGCAGGACAGAACACAAACCACTGCTTTTGGAAAATGGGATAGAAATCTTATCAGCTAATAATCTACAACAGCGCTGAGCGCCATACACCCTAGCAATCATAGGGGATTGTGGTTGACCACCAGAAAGCGTCGATGAGTGGTTTTAACAGACACCCAAGGGAAAATAATCCAACAATCGATGACATCTTAGCTGAAATACAAGGAATACAGAATGTCAGTCGGCAACGATCGAACTCATCCGTTAATCGGCACGGTGAATCGACACAGGGCCACGCTACCAGGCTATACGCCGCATCCAAGACCAGGACTAAGACCAAGACAGCAACTGAATTAGTGTGCTCTGAAATCCGTTCGACAAACAAACCCCAACATGACCCGGTCGTCAATAACCTGCAAGCCTTCTTGTTACAATCACCAATCTTAGGCCCTACAAGCAAGACGTTGACATAGTTACGATTGTGAATTCCCCTAGTACAAGCCCGTTATCAGCACTTCAGTCTGAAAACCTTGATAACGTCATCGCTTATGGCGACCTGAACTGTCCATTTTGCTTTGC
>DODG01000186.1 GCA_003509065.1 Acidobacteriota bacterium | reverse complement strand
TGGACGGTTGCGCTATGGCGAGATTGTTGACGTCATCGATGCCGCTAAGGGCGCTGGAGTGGAGAAGGTCGGTATTGTGACGGAAGGTATGCGCCGGGCCGCTGGCGTCGGTGGCGGGAACTAACAACCTTCGGTTATCGACGTTCTTCGGGTACAGCAAGGGGATTCGGTCTCACTGCTATAAATTCCACGACGACGTGAGTTCATTCTGTTCGATTCCACACTAAATTTTAGTTGCCCACTCTACTAGTGGCGTCTTGTAGTAACGTATCTAGAGGGTCTGCTGACAGTGGCTGCCTGAGCTTTCCACAAATAGGGAGCAACCATCGCGAATGTTTACACGGAAGATAATTGAATCGTTCAACGGCACCTTGAGGAAGTTGCCGTCACGGCGTGCGATGAGTGTTCTTGCACTGTTGTTCATCGGTGTCCTGTTTGGAGGTTTGCTCTTTGTTGATGAAGAGTACGGCATTCGTTATGAGATGCAGATTGGTGGCGGTCGAGCATTAGTCATTGCCGAAGACCGATCTTTCTTCCAGTCCAGTCGTCTTGCTTTGCAAGAGGTTTTGCGCTCTACAAGGTCAACGCTGATTGCTGTAAGTGATGAAATCACGTGGAAGATGGGGCGTTCGGTTGAGCAGTCATGGATTCAGGAAACGAATCTGCTCAATCTTCGAATTCGATCGACGGCGTCTGGAGAACTGAGAAACGTGACTCGAGCCGTCGGAGGCACCCATGTTGGTGCTCTTGCTGAGCTGACCAGTGAAGAGTTCGTTCTCGTGACGCGCAGTGGCATGGTCCTTGTTTACGATGAGGCCAGCCTGGCCATCACTCGACGTATCGAACTGGACGGTATTACTGCGACCGGTGATCCTGGAACTGGCATTCGCGACGTGAAGCTGATATCCACGACTGACACCACCGCACGCTACTTTGCCACGCACGCTATTGCAGACACAGAACCCTATAACTGCACTCGCATCGCACTCATTGCCTTCACGGTGCCAATGGTTGGTGGGGCTGGGGGTGAACAGGGAACCAGTGTGCCAGAGCAGCTCTGGGCAGATGATGAGTGTGTCCCGGCAACTATGGCCCGCAATGGGACACTCTCTGGCCGACTCTGGTTGGATGGGGATGTGGAGGAGGGCACGTTGTACCTCGCCGTCGGTGATGTGTCAGTGGAGCATCCTGACGGATCAATATTTGGCACACTTTCAGCATTCAGTGTGCGCGATGGCAATTTGGTTCTGCAAACAGAAACGCCTGAAACAGATATAAGTCCATCAATACTGGATCAAGACAGCGTGATGAGCGTGGAAGCCAATCCGCAGGATGTTCCTTGGCTTGTGAGTAAGGGATTTCGAAATCCAGCCGGTTTAGCTATTGCTGGCGGACATACGTATATTGCAAACCAGGGCCCAAAAGGTGGAGACAGCCTGAATCTCGCGGCGCAGGGGACGGACTTTGGCTGGCCTCTGGTGTCCTATGGAACGGAGTACACGTTGAGTGGGTATCCCTCACCAGGGAACAACTCAGTAGGTGAGTTCGATGCCCCCAGCTATGTCTGGTTGCCGTCACCAGCGATTTCTGACATGGACGTAAATCGAACAGCGTCACTTGACAGTTGGTTTAACGAGGCAGACGTTGGAGATCTCCTGCTCACGTCCCTGAAGGGTAGGCATTTATATCGTTGTCGGACATCCGCTGCAACGGGTGAGGTGGTGTATTGCGAAACCATTTATATCGGTGAACGACTTCGTGATGTCTTATCCACTCGGAGCGCCTTGATACTCCTAGCGGATAGAGGCCATCTCTATCGGATTATTAGGAATTAAGCGGAGAAACTGTTTACAGCAAGCAAAAAAAACGAGCCACCCCCGAAAGGGAGGTGGCTCGTTTTTCTTAAAGAGGGAATAGGTTGAGAACTGTTAGCCGGCGACTCCTGCTGCGCGCTCTTTCCTGATTTCGTCAGCAGCGTCACGAAGTGCATCAGCTTCAGCAATTAACGCATCTTGCTCTTCCTGGTTCCGCGTTGCGTTGGCCTGCATGCGGAGCAGGATATTCTTGTAGACCATCGCCTCCATGTAATCATCTTTGAGGTCAAGGGCTTTATCAATAGCCAGAAGACCGTCGACGACGTGCTGTGCCTTTTCCTCGTCTGTCAGATTGAAATCTCGAAATGCCTTTTCCCAGTAGTAGGTCGAGATTGTGTAATAAGCTTCAGGGTTGTCGGGCTCACGATTTGCACGCTCATCTAACGCAATCATCGTTTGCTCAAAGTCACCTGTTCGGTTGTAGTACCCCGCAAGCTGCAGATACACCGTTGCGTCTTCCGGCCTCATATTCCGAGCACTGACAAGAGTGTCTTCAGCCAGGTCATACAGGCCAGAGTCTTCATACAACTTAGCGAGTGCGAAGTAGTTCGTCGTTTCCTCAGGATTTAACTCAATCATCCTGCGTACAATCGGTTCGGCTTGACCAGGGTCATTCAGTTTATCAATGCCATAGGATGCCACGAGGTATTCCATAGACAACTGTCTCATGCGTGGATCTTCAATCCGATCAGCTGCTAGTTGGTAGTTCTCGACGGCCTTGATTAGAAGCGCGTCATTTTCGGGCTCTCCCTTCCTGCTCGACCGATACATATTGTCGTAGCTGTTGCCAAGGTAAAAGTACGCTAGCACTAGTTCCGGGGCCTGTTCAAAAGCGCCCTCGTCGGCTACGGTTAGTTCGTATTCGTGCGCTGCCCGCTCATATTCTTGAGCCTGATATAACCCGTTAGCTGCTTTGAAGCTCTTCTTGGCATTTAACATGCTGTACCAATTACAGCCAGCAAGTGATGCACCTAGTCCAGCGATCATCACAAGCTGAACCATTCTCGTCCATCGCGTATCCATGAATTCCCCCTTCGACTGCTGTCTTCGATTACCCTCAACAATATCGGAAAAATCAGTATAGTTAACCTAAAAACAACCCGTCAAGCATGCTATTCGAGTTTGGCCATAATTGCCCTTGGGGCGGGGTCTTTTGGCTTATCTGAGTATAGTGCCAGTAATCTTGTCCGGTTTCGCGTGCCCTCTCTATGATGGCATAATGACGGACAGAATGAGAGTAATTACGTCGTATCTTATTGCATAGAAAACGTTTTTCATGATCCAATTCGAAGATCTCATCGAAAAGGTTCGGCTTGATAATCCCGAAGCTGACCTTGATCTCCTGCGTCGCGCCTACGAATTTTCTGCTGATGAGCATAAAGGCCAGGTTCGAGATTCTGGTGATCCCTATTTAGTGCACCCATTGGAAGTCGCTAATTTCCTCGTCGAGATGCATCTTGATGTTGTTGCGATTGCCGCAGGGCTTTTACATGACGTCGTTGAGGACACCCTCACCACCGTCGAGCGGATTGAAGAACTGTTTGGGACGGAGATTGCACAAGTCGTTGCAGGTGTCACGAAGCTTGGCGCCATTACGTTTTCTTCTAGCGAAGAGCGACAGGCGGAAAATCTTCGCAAGATGTTGTTGGCCATGGTGGATGACATTCGCGTAATTCTCGTGAAATTGGCTGATCGAATGGACAATATGCGTACCCTCAATCACCTACCTGAGGAGCGTCGTAATCGTATCGCACAAGAAACGCGAGACATTTATGCTCCGATCGCTAACCGTCTCGGGATGAGTAAAGTCAGGAATGAGTTAGAGGAATTGGCATTCTGTTACCTTGAGCCAAAAGCCTACGAATCGTTGAAGGAAAGAGTCGAAGATCGTCGCCTTGCTGATGAGGGAACCATTGAAGAACTCAAGAGAACGATCGAGACGACGCTCAACGACGCGCAGATTCCATTTGCCACGCTGGAAGGGCGCACTAAACGCCTGTACAGCATCCATCAAAAACTTAAACGACAACGAATAGATTTGGGCCAGGTGTATGACTTAGTTGCTTTGCGCTTAATTACGCATAGTGTCAAAGATTGTTATGCGTCACTTGGAATTATTCACCATACTTGGT
Organism: Acidobacteriota bacterium; assembly: GCA_003509065.1. The sequence goes on along the minus strand of DODG01000186.1, from coordinate 2,687 downwards.
CCCTTGTGCCTGGCCGCATTAAGGATTTTATTGCGATGCCACGGCACAACGGATATCAGTCATTGCACACTTCAGTGGTAAGTGAACGTGGTTTTGTGTTTGAGGTGCAAATTCGTACCAAAGAAATGCATCGGATCGCCGAGGAAGGCATCGCTGCCCATTGGAAATATAAGGAAGGTCGAACTGGTGCAAATCCTGATGAGCAGTACTTTCTATGGCTTCGCCAGATGATCGAATCGCAACAAGAGATTCGAGACCCTCAAGAGTTCATGCAAAATTTAAAAGTAGACCTCTATCCAGAAGAGGTCTATTCGTTTACTCCACGTGGCGAAGTGAAAGCTCTTCCACGTGGTGCCACGGTTCTTGACTTTGCTTACGCGATCCACACGGATGTCGGACATCAGTGCCTCAGCGCTCGCCTGAACGGTAAGATGGTGCCACTGCGTACAAAATTGCGGAATGGTGACATCGTTGAAATTCTCACCGACCAAAAGCGTCAACCAAGTCGTGACTGGTTATCGATTGTTGTAACTTCACGTGCACGGAACAAGATTCGTCATTTTATCCATGCCCAAGAAAAATCTCGAGCTACAGAACTTGGACAAACATTGCTTGAACGTGAAGCTCGACGGTTTGACGTGAACTTTAAATCTAGCTTGCAGGGCGATGCCATAAAGACAGTTACGGGTGCTTTTGGCATGCAGAAAATCGATGATGTGTTTACCGCAGTTGGGTATGGCAAGGTGTCGGCCCTTCAAGTGTTAAGTAAGCTGATACCTCAGGATCAACTTCGTGAGAAGGAGGTATGGCCGGTCACCTCGGTTGTCAAACGGGTATTCGGGTCTGGTAAAGAGCACATCACAGTTCCCGGGTTTGACGGTCACATGGTATTTCGAGCTCGATGCTGCAATCCTATCCGTGGTGAGCAAATTGTTGGCTACATTACCCGCGGAAAGGGTATTTCCGTGCACTCGTCATCATGTCAGAACGTGATGAATCTCTTATACGATCCGGAACGCCGGCTTGATGTTGATTGGGGTGCGACGCCGAAAGATTCCGAACCGTACATTGTTAAAATTGCCGTCCAGGTTAAAGATCGTCAAGGAATCTTGGCCGATGTTAGTTCACGAATCGCTCGGATCGATACGAATATCAGAGATGTAGAAGCCAGTTCCTTGGAGGAACAACAGGCACTTATCAGTGTTACAGTCGAAATTCGTGATCTCCGACACCTAGAGCGTGTTTTTAAGTCTCTCCGAAAGGTGACAGGGGTGCTGAATGTGGAACGAACAATTCCCTAAACGAGCGTTAGCTTCTTAGGAAAGAAGCGCGATCGCGTCGATTTCAACACGAGCTTTCATGGGCAGTTCTGCGACTTGGACACACGCGCGAGCTGGTGCCGGATTCTCAAAATAGCTTCCGTATACTTCGTTCACTGCTGCGAAGTCCTTCATATCAGCAAGAAAAATTGTCGTTCGGACCACGTTGTCAAATGATGCTCCAGCCGCAGTGAGAACTGCACGGAGATTCGACATGACACGGTGAGTTTGTTCGGCTATACCGCCGTCTACTAATTTTCCTGTCGCAGGATCTAAAGGAATCTGACCTGAGAGAAACAGCAATTGCCCCGCTGCGATTGCTTGGGAGTATGGTCCGATGGCCTGTGGGGCTTTGTCGGTTGTAATTGGCTTTCGCATGCTCGTGATTATGCGGCTTTAACGATTTTATTCGAACGAATACATCGGGTGCAGACCCGCAGACGTTTTATTCCGCCGTTGATAACGACGCGAACAGGCTGGATGTTCGCCAGGAACCGTCTAGAGGTAACGTTATGTGCGTGGCTGACATTTCGTCCAAATGCCGGACCCTTTCCGCAAATTTGACATCGCCTTGCCATCTCGACAACTCCTCACGCGAGCCCATTCTCGATGCCCGCTTTCTTGACTCTTCAACGTTTTAGTATACCACGTGTATTTTCTGTTGGAGAGCGTTGACTTCCCACGAGCAGGAAGATTTTTAGGTCATGATCCTGGAATGATTAACCTAGAGGGTTCACCGCTCGAATCCTGACCAGATTCTTGGACCCCTGGTTTAGATTTTGCTGCCAAGTCTTGAACCACCCGTTGGATCAACTCAAGGTAATCCGTGTCAGTGCCGGCCAATGCTTCTTTAGCTTGCCTGGCTGCTTGTTCGGTGCGCCGAAGTGCTATAACAATGTCTTTGTCGATGGGCACTTTAGCATCATCACGCTGCTTGTCGAGTGCCACTTTGAGTTCACTTTCCAAGCGCTGAGCGGGCAGGGATTTGGCCTTGTGATGGTAGATAATACCTTTTCTTTCGGTTTCTAGAGTCTTCGCAAGTGCGGCGACTGCATCCGCCACGTCCACATCATACAAGGGAGGGAGTGCCGTTGGGCGATATTGGTCAATAAGACTTTGTAGAAAAAAGAACAGTTGATGTTGTCGAGGGCTTAAATCACGGATTAGTGGAATTAGCAGGCGTGCTTCACGGCGTTGTCTTCGCTGAATAATGGCTGGTGGATGAGTTCGAGCTGAGGCAAGGTACCCACAGTCAGGTGGGCAGTTAATTATTGTCAGACGCTTGGTGCCGCAACAGTGAGAACAGATGGCCTTACCGAGCGCCGGACATGCTCGACGACCCCTACGGTGCTCACAGGATGGACAGGT
>DODG01000004.1 GCA_003509065.1 Acidobacteriota bacterium | reverse complement strand
GACTGACACCTTTGACCGAACTGGGGTGTTTCAGCAGTCGACTTCCAAAGTAATCATGGGTTTGGAATCTCGGACTGGTCCGTCAGTGGACCGCCATAGTGTCGAAAATGTTCTCAATAAATTCACTGGCTCATTTTCACAAACTCCACCACCGTTTTCAGCAAAGAAAATTGAAGGGCAGCGAGCGTACAAACTGGCAAGACAAGGACGCCCAATTACACCAGAACCGGTAAACGTGCATGTTGAACGTCTTGATTTGCTTGAATTCACTGGCGATTTGCTCAGAATTCGTCTGGTTTGCTCACCTGGATTCTACGTGCGATCCTTAGCAAACGACATCGGGCAAGCCTTAGGTTGCGGAGCTTATTTAGAAGCACTGAGGCGAGAACGAAGTGGCGAATTTGGACTTGAAACTGCAGTTTCGATCTCTGAGATTCAACAACAAGGTGTGGCGGCACTGGCACAGATCATCCCACTCTCAAAACTATTGCAGAATCTACCATCTGTTACACTCACCGTGCGTGGTCAAACACGAGCTGCACATGGAAACCTTCTCCTAGAGAGAGACATTTCTAATGGAACGGGGTCAATTCTTGACCGTTCCACTTCAGGAGTTGTGGATTCCACAACCTGGATTAGATTACTAAGTCAAGACGGCTCACTCATCGCACTCGCCCAACCTAAACCTAGAGGCCTTTTGCATCCGACGGTTGTTCTGGTCTAAAATGGATACTTAAAATGAGAAAGAAAATCTATAAGGCTCGGTTGGTTTCAATCTCGTCAATCTACATTTCGCGCTTGAAGCTAGACCGTGCATGGAGGTAACTGACTTGGCTTTCCAACCTGAGCAAAAAACTAAACTGATCGGCGACTATCGCACCCACGATAGCGACACAGGTTCACCAGAAGTACAAGTCGCACTGCTCAGCGAACGCATTAGTTATCTAACGGAGCATGCCAAGTTAAACGCGAAGGACCATAATTCACGACGGGGCTTACTTAAACTTGTCGGACAACGGCGGCGCCTGCTAGATTACCTTAAGGGGGAAGACTCGGACCGTTATGCGAGTCTGATCCAAAGGCTGGGTATTCGTAAGTAGTCTCTGCTAGAGTACCTAGTGGAAGCATCCGGATAAGCTCTACAACCGTGAAGTTCGTCACTTCCCCGAAACATCAGTAAAGGCGATTTACCTATGCACACACGTGATCTGAAAATCGGACGAGAGATTTTCTCGATCGAAACTGGAAAACTTGCTAAGCAGGCGGATGGTGCTGTCGTGGTTCGTTACGGCGATACCATGGTGTTAGTCACAGCTTGCTGTGCGTCTACCCCACGTGAGGGCATTGATTTTCTTCCCTTAACAGTGGATTACAAGGAATACGCATACGCCTCAGGCAGAATTCCAGGAGGGTTTTTCAAGCGCGAAGGTAGGCCGACAGAAAAGGAAACGCTCACAAGTCGAGTGATTGATCGACCACTTCGCCCGCTATTCCCACAAGGATGGCAACGCGAAACACAAGTCATTGCCTTCGTCCTCTCAGCGGATACCAACTACGATTCTGATGTCCTCGCTCTCACGGGCGCCTCTGCAGCGCTTTCATTTTCAAACATTCCGTTTACTCAAACTATCGCATCAGTGCGTGTCGGTCTGATAGAAGGTGAATACGTAATCAACCCATCATACGAAGAACGACAAAACAGCATCCTCGACCTAGTTGTAGCTGGTAGTAAGGATGCCATCGTAATGGTTGAAGCCGGAGCTGAGCAAATTTCTGAAGGTCAAATCCTGGAAGCGCTCGAGAAGGGTCATGCCGTTATCAAACAAATTATCGAGTTGATTGACACGATGGCAGGCGAGGTCGGCAAAAAGAAATTAACAGTCGAGCCACATGCAATAGCTCCTGAAAGACGAAGTGAGATTGAGGCGAAGGTACTCAATCCATTAACTGACGCAATGCGCATCCGGGGAAAAATTGAGAACTACGCCCAAGTTGACCAAGTCCTTGATGACCTACTGGTGACCTTACCAGAAGGCGATACAAATCTGCGCGCGGATGCCAAGCAGATATTCAAGGAACTCAATGAACAGGTATTACGTTCTGAAATTCTTGAGCGTCAGATACGTTTAGATGGAAGAAAGTTCGACGAAATTCGACCAATTTCGTCTGAGGTTAGCGTGTTACCTCGCACCCACGGTTCAGCGGTGTTCACAAGGGGTGAAACGCAGGCTTTAGTTACAACCACTTTAGGCACTGGCGACGATAAACAAAAAATGGAAACGCTGGCCGGTGAAACTTATCGGCGATTCATGTTGCATTACAATTTCCCTCCTTTTTCAGTCGGCGAAGTAAAATTTCTAAGAGGCCCTGGACGGAGGGAAATAGGACACGGTGCTCTTGCGGAACGTGCATTAGCACCCGTGATCCCAGATGAAGATAAATTTCCCTACACTATGCGTACCGTATCGGAAATTCTGGAATCAAACGGTTCGTCATCAATGGCCACAGTGTGCGGCTCTACTCTCAGCTTAATGGATGCCGGCGTACCATTAGCGTCACCTGTTGCAGGTGTTGCGATGGGACTTATTTTAGATGAGAAGAATGGGCAACACGCAATTCTCAGTGACATCGCTGGAGCTGAAGATCATTATGGCGACATGGACTTTAAAGTTGCTGGTACCGAAAAAGGTATAACTGCTCTACAGATGGACATTAAGGTCGCTGGCATCACTACAGAGATCATGCGTGAAGCACTTGAGCAGGCACGAGTTGGTAGGCTGCACATTCTAGATAAAATGAGAGGCACCTTACCAGCTTTTCGGGAAGATATTTCCACGTATGCGCCTCGAATCGTGACGGTCAAGATTCCGGTAGATAAGATTCGCGACGTCATTGGCCCAGGCGGAAAAATGATCAGAAGCATCATTGAGCGCACAGGTGTCAAAATCAATGTCGAAGATGACGGACAGGTAAATGTTGCATCGTCTGATGAATCTTCTGCCCAGAAGGCAATCGATATCATCCAAGAACTCACAGCGAGCCCAGAGCTCAATAAATCATACATGGGTCGAGTACAACGCATCACCGACTTTGGCGCTTTTGTAGAAATCATGCCTGGAATCGACGGGCTACTGCACGTCTCGGAAATTGCAAATCATCGTGTCAAAGACGTTCGTGATGAGCTTCAGGACGGCGAACGCATCCTTGTCAAGGTGATAAACGTTGACCCTTCAGGAAAAGTCCGACTCAGTCGCAAGGCTCTTTTACAAGAGCAAGAAAGTGACGGACAGTCAGGCAAAAAGGATTAAGCCAACA
>DODG01000101.1:692-3336 GCA_003509065.1 Acidobacteriota bacterium | reverse complement strand
CGCGAACCTTGATAAGGTTGCTGGCTGTTAGCGTACCCCTCGCTGGACTGATAATTTATTGTGGGTCAGGTAGGCAGTTGGATACAGTCCAGAATCCCCTCAATTCTCAACCGTTGAGCGAGTCAACTCCTTCGATTTCTATGTCAGAGATAGCAGGTGTGAGTGTCAATTCCAACCCTCTTGAAAACGACGAGACGGACTCGCTTCTTATTGATCTGCACCCAGTGGCTGCCTGTTGGGTGTCCCTGACGGTTGATGGCGATTTAGCTTTTTCCCGTCTTATGCAACCGGGTGACCGTGAGGTGCTGCAGGCTCGTGAGGAAATCGTATTACACGTTGGGGATGCCGGGGCGTTTGCTTTTTCTCTGAATCAGCAACTAGGGAAGCCTCTTGGTAATTCCGGTCAGGTCATAACGGTACGTATCAATCAAAATAATGTTGAGGATTTCGTCGTTCAGTGATCAGTGTTATTCGATTGTAAGATTTAGTCCTTCAGTATCTATTGTGCATTTATGCACTTCGGCTCCAGAATTAGTTAATGCCTTTTCTACATCTTGCACTGCTGAGGGATCTGCGAGACAGACAAGACAACCACCACCTCCAGCACCACAAATCTTTGCACCGAGCGCGCCGGCCTCTTGTGCATTGAAAATGAGTTGGTCAATAGTTTCTGTGGTAATACCAGGAGTCAGTTGTTTTCGAGCTTCCCACTCGGCAGTTATTAACTGACCCACTGCTGTCCAGTTGCTACTTAGTAGGGCCTGACGCATTGAGATCGCTATGTCACGAATTTGTTCGAAGTGATCGAACACCTTAGCATCACCATCGAGGTGAGCCTTCATGACCGTCCAATTATTTACTGCAGACTGTCGTGAAGAGCCGGTATAAGCGAGAATTAAGCGTTGCTCAAGCTCGATCAAATTTAGATCAAGAGCAACGCGATGTACCCCAGCGACATCAAATTCAACAGCTGAAACACCACCATAATAGGCTGGACGGTAATCTTGGGCTCCTGTAGGCACCTTAATAGCTTGTGCCTCAATGTTCATAGCAATCTGCAGTAGTTCTTCAGGAGAGTAGGTTTTTCCCTGCCAGCGTGCCGCAGAGGCACAGAGGGCGACGTTCAGAGCTGATGAGCCTGCGATTCCTGCACCAATTGGAGAATCGCTCCGTGTCACCACCTCAATATTCTCCAATTTGAAAAAATGAAGGATTTTTCGTATTAGTATCAGTTCATTGCCATTCAAAAGTTCGGATTCGTGCTTGAGACTGACAGTCTGTCCAGTGTCGAGGGACTGAATTCGAATACCGCCCTCTTCTGCCGTTTTGATCGAACAATGCGCTCTAATCGTAATAGCTACATTTAATGTTTGCGCTCCGAGATGGTGGAGGTATAAGGGCCAGATATCCATGGTAGCCCCAGCTAGGTCGATGCGAGTGGGTGCAGACGCTTTAACGATCACTAAGGCATTATAATATTTGTGAAGTTACCTTGCTTGAGTCATTGATGCATGCCAGTGCGAGATATATACAAACACATCGGTCAGTTCGCTATTGTCGGTTTCGATGGACATGTGATTCCCTCTGAACTACGTGCGTTAGTTCGTCAGTTTGATCTGGGAGGGGTAATTTATTTCGCTCGTAATATTGAAGAGCCTGAACAAGTGGCGGAACTCTCTCAAGAGATTCAGTCGCTTGGGGATGATTTACCGCTTTGGGTCAGTATCGATCAAGAAGGAGGGCGAGTCGCCCGTCTACGCCAGCCGTTTACCGAGTGGCCTCCGATGCAGAAATTGGGTCAGAGTGGTAGTGCTAAACTTGCACGGCGATTTGCGAGCGCACTCGCAAAAGAACTAGCGGCTGTTGGCATTTCGTTAAATTATGCTCCTGTGCTTGACGTGCACAGCGATTCTCGGAACACGGTCATAGGTGATCGAGCTCTCTCCGAAGACGCCGAGATGGTTGCCAAGTTAGGCACGGAGATGATTCGAACGTTTCAATCACTTGGGATTGCTGCATGCGGAAAACACTTTCCTGGTCATGGGGATACGAGTCGGGACTCTCATCATGAACTTCCGTGCATTGACACCGATGCTGTTCAACTGAATTTGCGTGAGCTTCTTCCATTTCGTGCGGCCATTGAAGCAGATGTGGCGGCGATCATGACTGGACACTTGCTGGTGCCAGCGCTGGATGATAAGTCTCCGGCTACATTGTCCCGGTCAATTGTCGATGGTCTTCTCCGGAAGAAACTTGGATACGATGGTCTTATTGTGACTGATGATCTTGGTATGAAAGCTGTAGCGGCGACACATCCGATTGACGAGTTGGCTGTTTCTGCGGTTGGGGCTGGTTGCGATTTACTATTACTATGCCCTCCGAATTATGATGAGCAGGCGAATGCTCTCGAATCGTTAATTCATGCTATTGAATCCAAGATTCTTTCGATACCGGAAATTGAAGCAGCTATGGAGCGACAAGTTAAGGCAAAGGTGAAATATTTGCAGCCTCGGGTCTCTTCACAGCAATCGTTTAAGAGGACAAAGAATATTTTTGGTTGCGAAGAGGCTTTGGCTATCGTGAAGGAGATTGAGCAGGATGGTTAACGGATTATGCTGAAGCCTCGGGCGCTTCGTCCAGGCGA
>DODG01000101.1:0-393 GCA_003509065.1 Acidobacteriota bacterium | reverse complement strand
GCCTCGGGCGCTTCGTCCAGGCGATCGCTTGTCTGTAATTGCACCAGCTAGTCCGTTCGAACGTGACTTGTTTGAGCTAGGTTTAGCTGAATTACGTGATTTGTCGTTCGAGCCGGTGTATGAGCCGTCGGTGTTCTATAAGCGTGAGTACGTTGCGGGTGATCCGGCCACACGTGCTGAAGCATTTATGAGAGCTTGGAGTGATGACTCCGTGGCGGGTGTGGTTGCTGCAAGGGGAGGGTATGGGAGTGTGCAGCTCCTGCCGTATCTCGATGCAGAATCCATTTGTTGCCGACCTAAAGTATTCGTTGGATATAGCGATCTGACGGCTATGCTCAACTACCTCACCGGACGGTGTGGAATGGTCGCCTTTCATGGACCAACGGTGGTAGG
>DODG01000247.1 GCA_003509065.1 Acidobacteriota bacterium | reverse complement strand
TCTGGTACCGAGGCAGTGATGATACTAATGATCGATATAGAACGATCGCGATAAGAGCCTTCTCGCATTCCTGCGAGTACACCAAGTAGGATTGATAATGGAACAACTACAGCAAGTGTTAGTCCAGCCAGAATACCCGTGTTTTTTAATCGAGGCCATAGAAGCTCGCCTACTTCAATTTTGTAAACAACAGAATAGCCAAAGCTACCCTGTAATATGTTTCCCAACCACTCGAAGTATCGGACATAGCCAGGACGGTAATACCCGTTGCTCTCCAGCCATAGGTGGCGTTGGTGTTCAGTCGTGAATTGGCCCAGGACCTTGATCGCAACACTCTCAATATTCACTTCCATGACCATAAATAGAAGTAACGACACGATGAGCATGGTCATGACCATCATGAGTAGTCGTTTGAAGATAAAAAGTATCACTTTGAGCTTGTTTTATGATTTAAGTCTCGAACTGTGACTGATCCTGCCTAAGTCAACACTATATCCTGAATGCTAATAATTTAGGTTATCCACCTAATGTGATTTATTTACCGGCTAAATTTCATGAATTTGAGTTTTTTTGGAGTACACGTTGATTTTTCTTTCTAGGCAGATATATTAGCAGATAGATCGCTCGCGATAGCGGAGGCCGACTTTTACTGTTTGGTCGTTGCTGTAGTTGCTGTAGTTGCTGTAAGAAGCGATGATTTCTGTTTCGTTGAACTAGACAAAAGGAGTAACTAAGGATGATAAAAAGACACGATAAAGAACATGGCTCGATGCCTGTGCTAAAAGATGATCTTCAAGAAGGACGAATTTCTAGACGGGAATTTTTGCGATACGCAACTTTACTGGGTGTATCAACTACCGCAGCGTATAAGATTGCCAACGTAGTCAACAATGGCGAACCTCTGTTGATGCAGGCAGCGCAGGCAGCGAATATTCCGAAAGGTGGCGTACTCAAAGTTGCCTACCGGGTTGTTGATATTGACGATCCTCATACCTATGCATGGGGCTCAGAAGTTTTTCGCTGTGTTGGTGACTACCTGACTCGCACCGATGAAGATGGCGTAACTCATCCAGCACTGGTGGAAAGTTGGGATGTATCCGACGATATCCGAACCTGGACATTAAATCTTCGAAAGTGCAAGTGGCATAGCGGACGAGATTTTGTTGCCGATGACGTCGTATGGAACCTCAAGCGCGTGCTTGATCCCGCCACCGGCTCATCTGTACTTGGTCTGATGAAAGGCTACATGATGAATGATGAAGGAACTGCCCTTTGGGACGCGAATGCAATTGAGAAAGTTGATGATCACACAGTTCGAATGAATCTGAGAAATGCCAACGTTGCGATACCGGAGCATTTATTTCACTACCCAATGTGTATTCTTGACCCAGATGACGGTGGTAAATTCGGTGTCGGATCAAATGGTACTGGAGGCTTTGATTTAGTCTCATTCGATCTTGGCCAAAAAGCTGTTATGAAAGCCCGTAATGATTACTGGGGCGGTGGTCCTTATCTCGATGGTGTTGAGTTTATTGATTTGGGTGACGATCCTTCTGCTGAAATGGCAGCTTTGGCATCTGGCCAGGTCCACGGAATTTATGCGGGTGAGGTTTCACAGCTTGACGTGTATAAAGGGTTGCCCGGTGTCAAGATCTACCAGGTTGCGACCGCGCAGACCGGCGTATTGCGAGGCCAGTGTGATACGGCACCGTTTAACGATGCACGAATACGTAAAGCAATGCGGCTTGCAGTAGATCCGAGAAAAGCTCTGGAAGTTGCCCACCGGGGTGTCGGTGCGCCGGCTGAACATCACCACGTGGCGCCAGTTCATCCTGACTATCATGAGTTGCCATTTATGGAGCGGGATATCGCTGGAGCAAAGCAGCTGCTGGCCGATGCGGGATATCCCGATGGGATTCACGTGGGTGAGGTTGCTTGCAAGCCGGATCCAGCCTGGGAGATTTTGGCGGTCCAGTATATTGTCGAACAGTGGAAAGAAGCAGGGATTACTGCTGACATCAACGTCATGCCATCTTCGGAATACTGGGGCATTTGGACCAAGGCTCCGCTTGGTTTTACTGGGTGGACGCACCGCCCACTCGGGTTTATGGTGCTTGGACTCGCGTATCGATCGGGCGTGCCCTGGAATGAGTCAAAATTTGCCGACCCTGAGTTTGACGCGACGCTTACTAAAGCTGAAGGAATCGTCGACGCACGAGAACGGTCTAAGGTAGTCGGGGAATTGGAATCCATCATGCAGGAAAGAGGTCCACTTGTGCAGCCGATCTGGCGGGGAGCTTATGCAGCTTGGACCGAAAAGCTTGTTGGTGTGCGAAAGCACCCGACCGATTATATGAACCTCACAAAATGGGGACTTTCGGGTTAGATCTTCAGAATAATTTGCAAGTTCTGGTTTGATAAACGGGGCCTTGAAGGCCCCGTTTTTTTGTTTCTGACATACGTCTCACAGTGCCAGATTTCAGCGTGTTGCCAGGTGAGGGTTCGCCTGATATATATCACAGCGTGAGAGCTCTATTCTAGAACTCACGTAACCTAACACTTTGTTAAATTTAGGAGGGAGTATGTCGAATTACAGCAATCTAAAATCTAGAATAGAAGGCAGTGAGGTCATCCTGCTCGATGGGGCAATTGGTACCCAGCTGCAGAACATGCGGGCGCCCATGAATAATCAGGCCTGGGCTGCTGCAGCACTTGAAACGCATCCCTTTACTGTTCGCAGAATGCACGAGAACTATATCGATGCGGGTGTTGATGTCATCACGACTAATACGTATTCAGCTGGTCGCCACAATCTGGAGCCACTCGGCTTAGCCGACAAACTGGAAGAACTGAATCTGCGCGCTGTGATGTTGGCTCAGGACGCACGAGATGCTCGTGCAAAAGAAAGGCCTGTCTACATTGCGGGCTCTGTATCAAACTTCGGACTGCTTGCCGGTGGCGAACCAGGATGGAAGGAATTCGTTCGAACCGGAAAACTGATGAATCGCCGCTCTGAGACATCGGATGCACAGGCCAAATCTAATCTAGTTGAACAAGCACAGATATTGGCTGAAGCTGGCGTAGATCTGTTGGTTGCAGAGGCCACGGGTAGTACCGAACAACGACACTGGGTCATTGAAGCCTGTGTGTCTACAGGATTGCCCGTCTGGGCCGGATTTAAGTGTCATCTCGATTCGAACGGAGACTTAAGAGCTGGATACCGTTCAGAGGATTTATTCGAATCTTCACTAGATACTTTGTTGGCTTTAGGTGCGGAGGTCGTGACTATTTTCCATTCTACAGTTGAGGCGACATCAGCGGCGTTGCCTGTGATGCAGAAACACTGGGATGGACCGATTGGTGTTTATCCAGATGCAGACCGTAGTGACTACGTTACAACATATCGCGACGACACAACTGATACTGTGGTTACTCCACAACAGTATGTCGAAGTGACAAAGGAGTGGGTGAATCAGGGTGTGCAAATCGTTGGTGGGTGTTGTGGTTTTGAAATTGAATACATCCAACCGCTGCGTGATGCGCTGCCGAGTCAATTGTCTTCAAATTGACAACTACAGAAATTTAAATCACGCAATTTTTAATCGACATAATTCCCTAATCTTTGTTTTTGTGGATTAGGTTAGATAATGTTCAGGATACGTTAGCTTTAATGGAAATATTTAAAAAGGAGAGTTGTTAATGGAAGTCGGAGGCAGTCAATTT
>DODG01000153.1 GCA_003509065.1 Acidobacteriota bacterium | reverse complement strand
CAAAGATGAAAAATGCGGCAGCACCGAGCAAAAACAGTGGAACATCGAGATTGGAGAAATAGGTCAGGATACCCGGGCTGAGATTGATGACGGGCTGACCATCGGTATCGGTTAGCCGGATAGGTTTTGGAGCAGATGCACCATCCGCGCGGAAAAGAACAGGATCGGTATCCCATGGGCCGACAATCTCACCGTAGACGATCTTTTGGTGGCCGTCTTCACTGGAGATGATCGTGTAGCTGTCGTGCCAGTCTACCGCGACATAGATAACCCCCAGCAAAACGGCAACCACTAGAATTTTCAACGAGATGATAAGGCGTTTATTCATGGGGCTAAATCTTAATAGACTTGCTACAGGTGGTCGCAGTAAGTTCTAGATAAGGGTATAGAGTACGCGGTTCTTCTATGCCCATACGATTGCGAGATGAATTCTAACGGTTGAGCGGTTTCCGTGCGGAGGTCGGTTCGGGCATTAGTCACACGGGTTGAAATTGTGATATGAACGTGTCAAATTGTGGTGATGGTAAGCGTCAGTTTTGGCGCGTAATCTGTAGAATTGAAGCCAGCTAGAGGAGAAGGTGAGATGCTGAAATCGCTCCATATTGACCCGGGCAAATGTACCGGTTGCTTGCAATGTGAGATGGCCTGTTCATTTGAGAATGAAGGTGTGTTCAACCCGGCAAAGTCTCGAATTAAGGTCTTTACTTTTCACCACGAGGGCCGGTTTACACCCTATACCTGTACCCAGTGTGCCGAAGCGTGGTGTTTGCAGGCCTGTCCTGTAGATGCCATTGTGAATAATGCGGTTACGGGTTCAAAGGATGTTCTGGCCGATCGCTGCGTCGGGTGCAAGGTTTGCACGGTAGCTTGTCCTTTTGGAACCATAAACTACGATCAGGACAGTGGTAAGGTCATTAAATGTGATCTTTGCGGGGGCGATCCCGCATGTGCCAAAGCCTGCCCGACAGAAGCGATTACCTACATTAACGCCGATCAGACAGGTCTCGAAAGAATGAGAGCCTGGGCGGCGAAAACAGACAATGCGCCACAGGCAACTGCGTAAGTTTACTCAGGAGAAAAGACATGGCATGGGCTAACAAAGTATTACGGGTCAACCTGAATGAAGGTACCTGCTCAAGTGAACCACTCAATATGGAGTGGGCGAAAGAGTATATCGGCCAGCGAGGTCTCGCGACGCGCTACTTGGTAGAAGAAGTCGATCCAACCTGTGATCCGCTAGGTTCAGACAACAAGCTGATTTTTGCAACTGGCCCACTGACCGGAACGATGGCTTCAACGGGTGGCCGATACTCTGTGATCACAAAAGGACCATTGACCGGTGCAATTGCTTGTTCTAATTCAGGCGGTTATCTAGGTGCAGAACTCAAGTTGGCTGGTTGGGACATGGTGATCTTCGAAGGTAAATCGGCTGAGCCAGTCTATCTGTATGTTGTGAACGAGTCGGCTGAATTGCTCTCGGCCAGTGAGATCTGGGGCAAGTCTGTGTGGGAGACAGACGAGATCTTACATAAGACACACCAGGACACCCGCCTTCGAATTGCGGCCTGCGGCCGTTCTGCTGAGGCAGGTTGTCTCTACGCTGGGATCGTGAATGACTTGCATCGAGCGGCCGGTCGTTCCGGTGTCGGTACCGTGATGGCCTCAAAGAATCTGAAAGCAATTGCTGTCATTGGCACCCAGGGTGTCGGCAATATTAAAGATCCCGCGCGGTTCATGCAGACTACCGCAGAGCAAAAGAAGGTATTGGTTGATCATCCCGTAACAGGCACAGGCCTGCCTACACTGGGTACCCAGGTCCTGATGAATGTCATCAACGAGACGGGTGCGTTGCCCACACGCAACATGCGCGATGTCCAGTTTGAAGGCGCTAATAATATTTCAGGAGAACAGATGCTGGAGCCTCGTGAGAGAGATGGAAAACCAAATTTGACCACTAATGCTGCGTGTTTTGCGTGCACAATTGCCTGTGGCCGAATTTCGACCATTGATCAGGGCCATTTTACAGTTGAAAACAAGCCCCAATACTGGGGTAACTCCGGTGGCTTGGAATATGAGGCAGCCTGGGCATTGGGAGCCGATACCGGTGTAGACGATCTGGATGCGCTGACCTATGCCAACTTCGTGTGCAATGAGGATGGTTTTGATCCGATCTCGTTTGGCTCGACGGTGGCTGCTGCCATGGAACTCTACGATATTGGCGCAATCACCAAAGAAGACACTGGCGGCATGGAGCTCAAATTTGGATCTGCCGAAGCGCTGGCCTGGAGTGCTGAAAAGGTAGCGACGGGTGAAGGATTTGGTGCTGATCTGGGCCTAGGTTCGAAACGACTGTGCGAGAAATATGGCCATCCTGACCTGTCGATGACTGTGAAAGGTCAAGAGTTCCCCGCATACGATCCCAGAGCTATTCAGGGTATGGGTCTGACCTATGCAACATCAAATCGGGGCGCGTGCCACTTGCGAAGCTATACAGTGTCATCAGAGATCTTGGGCATACCTGAGAAAACTGATCCCTTGGTCACGGAAGGAAAGGCGGGATTGGTCAAAGCATTTCAGGATGTAACGGCGGCTTGGGATTCAACTGGCCTTTGCCTGTTTACTAGTTTTGCCTGGTCACTAGAGAATGTCGCACCACAATTGGATGCTGCATGTGAAGGTGAGTGGACGGCGGATCGACTGATGGAAACCGGCGAGCGGATTTGGAATCTCGAGCGTGAGTTCAACAATAGAGCCGGTCTGACGTCAGCGGACGATACATTGCCTAAGAGGTTACTGGAGGAGGCTGCTAAGACCGGTCCGGCAGAAGGCAAGGTATGTGGGCTCGACGAAATGCTACCGGAATACTACGAGATGCGTGGTTGGACAAAAGATGGCCAGGTGACGGACGAGACCCGGTCCCGTCTCGCTCTGCCCGGCTAAGCCTTAAAATTTATTGGTAAACCACCAGGGCGGTTATAGCCGCCCTGGTGTTCTTCGCAAGGAGTCACAATGCGTCACGTTATTATCGGTGCGGGTCCTGCGGGCGTAGTTGCGGCCGAAACTCTTCGTGGCCTAGATTCTCAATCAGAAATCCTCCTGATTGGCGATGAGCCAGAGCCACCTTACTCGCGAATGGCGATTCCCTACTGTTTGATCGACATGATCAAAGAGGAGGGAACCTACCTGCGAAAGTCTGAAGGTCATTACGATAAACTTAATGTCGAAGTCATTCAGGATCAGGTTACTGACCTCGACTCGGACAAGCAGAGTCTAACGTTGGCATCAGGTGGCAGTC
The DNA here is from genome assembly GCA_003509065.1 of Acidobacteriota bacterium. The sequence goes on along the minus strand of DODG01000153.1, from coordinate 1,414 downwards.
AGGCTTATGACCGTCTGCTGATCGCGACCGGTTCCCATCCGACGTCACCACCTATTGAGGGTATAGAACTGCCAGGTGTGCACTCGTGCTGGACGTTAGAAGACGCCCGACACATCGCAGATCGTGCAACGCCGGGGTCAAACGTTATGCTCATGGGCGCAGGATTTATCGGTTGCATAATCCTGGAAGCGTTGGCAGCGCGTGAGGTCAACCTCACCGTGGTGGAGTTAGAGAACCGTATGGTGCCGCGCATGATGAACGAGGCATCTGGGGGATTGATTAAACGCTGGTGTGAGAGCAAAGGTGTGCAGGTTCTGACGTCGACCCGAGTGGAAGGAATCAGCACTTCCAATGGTTCTCATTCTCTTGATGTCAGTCTCTCTACTGGTGAAACGTTACAGTCCGACTTAGTCATTTCTGCAACGGGTGTGGCACCGAACGCATCGTTTGTCAAAGGCACCAGTATTGAAGTCGATCACGGCATATTGGTAAACGATCAGTTGCAGACCAGCATTGAAGGCATATTTTCTGCCGGTGATGTTGCCCAGGGTCGTGATTTTTCGACGGGCGAATTCAGTGTTCAAGCGATTCAACCAACCGCGGTCGAGCATGCCAGAATTGCTGCCATTAATATGTCAGATGGACACGAATCGAAGCATCAAGGCAGTCTGAATCTTAATGTGCTGTCAACCATGGGACTCATCTCGGCATCCTTTGGAGCGTGGGAAGGTGTTGACGGTGGTGATTCGGCTGAGTTGTCTGAGCCCAACGGATATCGTTACCTGAATCTCCAATTCGAAGACGACGTTCTGGTAGGTGCTCACTCGCTTGGATTAACCGCTCAAGTGGGTGTCCTCCGAGGAATGATCTGCAGTAGCCTACACCTGGGCGTATGGAAAGAGCGTTTGATGAGTAATCCGCTCAATCTAGTACAGGCGTATGTTGCGGCGACACAAGGCGTTGGTCTGACGGCCAAAGCTTCAGGGTAGTCAACGAACGTAGATTTAAGGTGTTTAGGTTTGCAGGTCACTTTCAAACTATTCGCAGGTCTTGCTGAGTTTCTACCACCAGACGCGGTTAAAAATGTTGTGATACTTCAGGTACCAGAAGGGACTTCCGTGAGCGCGTTGATAAAGCAGCACCGTCTACCGCCCGAATTGGTTCACTTGGTTCTGGTAAATGGGGTATACCAGGATTCTGCTGTTCGGGATGAGGTCTGCTTACAGGATGGAGATGCTTTGGCTATATGGCCGCCGGTAGCCGGTGGTTAAGTCGCCAGACGTGAGTTCGACGGTAGAGGTGGTACGACTGTCTCGCGAGATGGGCTACACACACAAGGAATTTTTCAGGTTTTTTGAGCCACTGGCAAAGCAGTGGTTGTGTAATATCTCTACGCTGGGTGTCGACGTGACGT
>DODG01000378.1 GCA_003509065.1 Acidobacteriota bacterium | reverse complement strand
CAATTCCCCCTGGCTGTTGATGCCATGAATCTCGTCCGCATCCTCCAGCGTGAGCGTCTCGATCGGCATATTCAGTCGCTGGTAGCTTGAGACAATATCGGGCAAATAGTACTCGCCTTGCTCATTTTCTGCCGCAAGTTGTTTCAGTGAATCGAAAAGGGGTGCCAGTTCGAACGCGTAGATCCCACTGTTTATTTCTCGGATCTTACGTTGTTTGTCGGTCGCATCTCGCTCCTCAACAATACCGATTAATTGGCCGTTACGGCGCAAGATGCGGCCATATCCGTAAGGGCGTGCCACGTTGGCTGTTAGCACGGTCAGTCCTGCCGCCGCCGCTCGATGAGTCTCTAAAAGGTCTCTTAGGGTCGACGGACGTACAAGAGGAACATCACCGGCAAGAAGCAAAAGGGTGCCGGTTGCACCAGCCAAGAGTGATTCGGCTTGCAAAAGTCCGTGTCCGGTTCCAAGCTGGGGTTCTTGGTGCACAAATTGAATCGAAGCTCGATCAGCGAGCGCATCTTCTACGAGGTCGGCCTTGTGTCCCACGACTACTGCAATTGAGCTTGCTTTGAGAGGTTCGATTGCGCGTAAAACGTGAACAATAATCGGCAAGCCAGCAACGGTGTGAAGCACCTTCGGCAGGGAAGACTTCATTCTAGCGCCTTGACCAGCGGCCAATACTACAATGTGCGTGTTGGTTGTGGAGTTTCGAGTCTGAATCACAGTCACAGTGTAGATCGAGCCCAGCGATTATGTTGCACTTCTGTGACGGAGCTTCACTCGAAGGGCTCGAATCTAGAATACCGATCGTCGTTACTCCGACGGTGAGGGTGGTGGCTCCGCGACGAGTGTCTGAAACTCTATTTCATCTTTAAATATCTCGAAATCGACTTCTTGCAGTGCCACAAGACGATTCTCTGAATCAAGTTCAATCGCGCGGCCTAGGTGTGGTAGTGCCTGTTCGGCGTTGCCTTGTTGAGCAAAAAGCACAGCAAGCATGTAGTACGCTCCGTCAGCAGAAGGATTCTCTCTGACAGCCTGCTCCAAATATCCCAGCGCTTTTTCGGTTTCATGTTCGTTGAGAGCCATCGTCGCGGCCAATACAAGTTCCTCTTGGGTTTGGGGTTCGGCAGAGAGGGGAGCCAGTTCCCGTTCACAGATCTTTAGGTAAATTCGAACACGTTCGTGTAGTTCCCTCTCGTCACTGTGTTCGTCAAGGACAGCTTGTAGCGCCGAAGATGCACCAGTGAAATTACGCTTCTGGAGAGCTTCGAGTCCTTTTTCATAAAGTTTGACTGCCTCAAGATAGCTCGTTCGCTTAGCGTCTACTCCAGACGGTCGAACTGTTTTCGAGGAAGCTTTCACTTTTGGACTCGACCGAGCTTTCCTGGTAGCTGCCGTCTTCTTTGTCTTAGTGTCGGTACGGCGCTCTTTTGCCATCGGGCCTCCTACGTTAGTGTTGGTGTGCCATTAAGTTAAGGCGAAGAATACGCGAAAAACCATCTTCGAGCCGCGCTACATTAGCAGAAGCACTCCTCTCGGTCAAGAAGACGAAAAAATCACGAAAATTATTAAAGAGAATCAACACTTTATTGGTTATTTAACCTATGTTTTGGCCTTTACAATTGCTGAGTAAATATCACGTGACTTCATATCATGAGATTTTGCAATTCGAGAGATTGATGCTCGCTTTCCAAGACCTAACTGTTCTGTTAAGTGACGGAATTCTTTCCATATCTGTTCAGTTGTCGGCGGGCTCTTTTTCTTATGAGATAATATTCTAGGTTGTATGACTACAGTTATTTCACCCTTAACCTTTGAGCTGAGCGACTTCAGAACCTCAGAAATAGGTCCTTTGACCAATTCCTCGTGAACCTTCGTCATTTCACGCGCTATTACGATATCTCTGTCATTCATAATATGTTGCATCTGTTCGAGTGTGGTCCTTATTCTATGAGGTGACTCAAAGAAAACGATGGCACGCTCTTCACTGGTCAGCTCGTTAAGCCAAGGAATTCTGTCTTTTAACCTACTTGGAGAGAACCCTACAAAGGTAAAAGTTCCAGTTAAAAGACCAGATGCCGAAATGGCCGTGATGACGGCACTCGGTCCAGGTATTACTTCGACTCGAATTCCAGCTTCAGTCGCAGCAGCGACGATAAGTGCACCAGGATCTGAAATTGTTGGTGTTCCAGCATCAGACACTAGGGCAATTGCCTGATCATTATTCAGCTTGTTAAGTAACAAAGCCTGTTTACGTTTTTCGTTGTGGGCATGAAAACTCGTAGTTGGAGTGAGAATCGAGTAATGTTGAAGCAATTTGGCAGTTCGGCGTGTGTCCTCGGCTGCAATTAGGCTCACCTCTCGTAATACGCGTAGGGCTCGAAACGAGATGTCTTCCAGGTTGCCAATTGGCGTGGCAACCACGTAGAGAGTACCGGACATGGTGAGTACCGTACGCTTTTGCGAACGCGTGATTCAGGAAAATAGCAGAAAACAGAACTGGACGTCGTGTGGAGCTATTGTACCATTTGGAGTGATTTCGTCGGTGATGAACCAAATCGAGCCCAATGAACAGACGGATACAGTCAGCTGAACCTTTGACGCATCTTGTGGAGGAATATCTGTCCTATCTCTACGAAATGTACCCTACGGATGCAGCGTTTGATGGCATCCACATCAATGATGATCTATTGGAAAATCCGAGTGCGGTAGCGCTGGAAGCCCAAGGGCGTGAACTCGGAGGCTTTCGGCGGCGTTTTGAAGCTATTGGGTCGGAG
>DODG01000125.1:1626-4062 GCA_003509065.1 Acidobacteriota bacterium | reverse complement strand
AGCCGTAGATGTTGTCGAACTTGCCCTTCGTTACAGAATCGTTCACATTGATAGCGGGGAAGAGCAGCGTCCCCGCTTCCATCATCTGATACAGACGGTGCACACCAGTCGTCGTTTCTTCGCTTACGCCGCGAATGGCCGGACCAATTTTATGCCAGTATTGTTTGTCCTTCGTCTGGAGTGTTCGAAGCGAGTCGAGAATAACACCCCATTCTTCAGGGTCAGTACTCGGTTGAAATGCAGGAACAGCACCGACTTGCTCAAATTCGTAACCCTTATGAATCAGGAGTGTCGCGTCGCCACCGTCATCTACCATTAACTCTGGTCCAGAACCGTCTGGCCATCGCAGTGCTTCGTTTGTACACCACCAATATTCCTCCAGCGTTTCACCTTTCCAAGCGAACACCGGAATACCCTGTGGCTTTGTTGGGGTGCCGCCCGTCTCTGGGTGACCGACGACCACCGCTGCCGCTGCGTGGTCCTGCGTCGAAAAAATGTTGCAAGAGACCCACCGAACATCTGCGCCAAGTGCTGCCAACGTTTCAATCAGGACTGCAGTTTGTACGGTCATGTGCAAACTACCCATAATCCGCGCACCTGCCAGTGGGCGTTGTCCTTCATATTCTCGTCGGAGGGCCATCAGGCCCGGCATTTCCTGCTGAGCGAGTCTGATTTCCTTGCGGCCGAATTCGGCTAGGGACAGATCAGCAATCTTATAGGGTAGGCGGTCGACCGCTACAGCGTCAGTAAATGCGTGGGCACGGTCGGTTGCGACGGGGGTCATGGGTTTCTCCTTAACGCGACGTTACTAGATATCAAAATGCAGTGTTTACCGATTCTTAATCTACCATTCTACTCGATCGGCACGATTGTGTGAGCCAGGTCGGATGTCCTGCCTGATGCGTAATGAACAAGATCTTGAGAAATCTCGTCGAGACGATAACCGTTCTCTCACATTGAGTGAAGCAGTAGATGGGATTTCATTGTTTCCCGGGTGCTGGTGATGGCCTCTGCAGTTGTAGGCTTTCAAGGACGTTACAATCTACAGACTCGGCGACCTTTTAATTTAAATTACACCAGCTTTGATCCGGTACCCACCGTCAGGGTTCTCCTCACGGTAATCGTTGTGGCAAGACCCACAAGTGCCACCGATTCGGTTACGGATGTCCGGGAGCGACGAAAAATCCTGGTTATCGACAGCTGCCTTTAGGTCGCTGGCTGCCTGCCGAGCGTCTTCAGCAATGCTCGCGGCACCGTCTGCACCGTTTGCCTCTAAAAACGTTTTCACGCCTGTGAATATTTCGATTAAGTGGTCGGCGCCGGCTGCTGTCTGTTCGCCGTCGCGGGCTTCGATGCCTGCTCGAACGGCACCGAAAGTCTTGCCGACGTCTTTCATAGCTGCATCAAATCCTGATTCATCGGCTATCTCTGGCACCTGAGAAAGACCGGATAAAACGAAAAAACTCACGGCTACGACTAGGTATGCACGCATCGAAATCCTCCAGAAAGTCTCGTGGTTTTTCACGGCAACGGCCGATATCGTAATTCAGTATATACGATAGTTCATGCTATGAGATGATGACCAAACATTTGGTTGCACTGAAGTTGACGTTCTGGTTCGAGTCTAGGAGGTTGAGATGCTAATTCGACGGGCGGTATTCACTTGGGTCTTTTTTTCTGTAGCAGTTGGAGTTCTCCAGGCGCAGTCGCTTGACCTACTGATTCGTGGAGGACGAGTGATTGACCCCCGTAACGAGATTAACGCTGTGCTTGATGTAGGGATTGCTGATGGAAAAGTTGTTGAGGTGGCAGAGCAGATTCAGGAGAGTAGGGCCAAGACGGTGGTGGATGCGTCTGGATTAATTGTGACGCCAGGTCTGATCGACTTGCATGCCCATGTGTTTTTTGGCACCGAACCGAACGCTTATTTGAGTAACAGCTTCACTGCACTGCCTCCAGACGGGTTCACTTTTAGAGTAGGAGTGACGACTGTCGTTGATACCGGTGGAGCCGGGTGGCGCAATTTCATCCAATTCAAGGAACAGGTGATCGATCGATCACAAACACGTGTATTGGCAATGCTCAACATCGTTGGAAGTGGAATGAAAGGTGGACCCGTTGAGCAGAATGTGGCCGACATGGATCCTGAGCTCACAGCTCAGCGCGCCCAAGAATTTCCGGATATCGTCGTGGGGATTAAGGTTGCGCATTACCGAGGAGAAGATTTTGGGCCTGTGGATCATGCGGTTACAGCAGGTGGCCGTGCGAATGTCCCCGTCATGGTCGATTTCGGCACTCATGAACCCGAACTTTCACTGGAAGCCTTATTGCTCAGACACCTCCGTCCCGGCGACATCTACACTCATACATATATGAATGTGAACGGGCGCTTGCCGATCGTTGATTCAGATGGAATGCTGAAGCCGTTTGTGTCTA
>DODG01000125.1:0-1288 GCA_003509065.1 Acidobacteriota bacterium | reverse complement strand
TGCGCGTGCTCGAGGTATCGTGTTTGATGTTGGACACGGTGGAGGCAGCTTTCTGTTTAGTCAGGCCATTCCTGCAATGAGCCAAGGTTTTCCGCCGGACACGATCAGCACCGATCTGCACACTGGCAGCATGAATGGGGGCATGAAGGACATGCTGAATGTGATGTCTAAGTTTCTTAATATGGGAATGTCTGTTCAGGATGTGGTTGAGCGATCTACTTGGAATCCTGCCCAGACGATTAATCGGGACGACCTTGGGCATCTCAGTATTGGAGCCGTGGCGGATGTCACTGTTTTACGAGAACGGGACGGTGAATTTGGCTTCGTGGACGTTGTTGGTGGAAAGCTCATTGGCGATCGGAAATTTGAAGCCGAACTAACCGTACGCGCTGGCCAGATCGTTTGGGACCTGAATGGTTTATCGCGGGTTAACTGAGACATGATGTCGCCAAGGTAACCCCGATTACGACCTCACGGGCTACGTACTTAAGTTACAGCGTCCCGAAATATTTCAGCACACCGTGCGGCGACTACCGGTGCATCTTCAGGTTCCATCATCCACACGCCAATGTCGAGTCGCGATGCGTCACCCGCGCCGGGCCTTGCTTCGATACGTGGTTCACCTTGGCGGAGCGCGTTTGCTACGTCATCGCGTGTTAGCTTGATGTGTGTGGAGTCCCATGTGATTGCTACATGGGGCACCTCATTTGCGATATGAGGCACGAACTGATTGGCAGTTATTCCAGGAATGTCTGAAACACCAGCGATAATAGTGCGGACTCTCGATTCCCACTCGTTCCATTCTGCTTCGTGATCTTTCTCAACATAGAGTTCAACAGCCCGTGTTAAACCCATAATCTCTTCTTTGCCGACCTTCGCAATTCTGGCGACCGAGTTGGAATGTGGCGAACCGTTTAGATACGCTGCATCGATCAGGTCCCGTCGGCCCAGTAAGAGGCCTGAGCATTGCGGGCCCCGCAGGCCCTTACCTCCACTGAAGGCAGCAAGGTCAAATCCCATCTCGGTGAATATGCGCAAATTTTCAACGGGAGGGAGATCTGCTGCTGCGTCAATTAGGGTGGGAATGCCGGTTTTTTGCCCGAGACTGGCGAATTCTTCGCGGTCGATCTGACCTTGATCATTTGCAAAATTCAGGAAAAACAGCATCGCTGTGTGCTCGGAAGTCGCTGCCTCCAGTTCTTGTCGGGTTTCAATCTCCACGAGGTCAACTCCCACGTTTCGAATGGCATGATCGTAGCCAAAGCGATGTGATTTCTGGATGATGACT
>DODG01000250.1 GCA_003509065.1 Acidobacteriota bacterium | reverse complement strand
GACGGAGAGCCATTATTGAAAGTGCTTCGAACCATGCAAGAACAACGAAGCCACCTCGTAGTTGTCTATCAGCAGAATGGTGCGCGTTTAGGCATAGTTACGCTTGAGGATATCATTGAGGAAGTATTTGGAGAGGTATATGACGAAGACGATGATCAGGCGCTCCGTCGAATGTTAAGTGCGCGTAGCCGAAGTTCGAGTCTAAAGGCGGTGCGCCGAGAGAGGAAAACGTGAATAGTTTTTAAGAACACCTTCGTTACAGGACTGGCTGAGATTTAAACGGACCGTTTCATTATCAGACGTCGAGTAACTCGTCAGCATCTTCAGCATGATCCATGATGAAGCGAAGCCTTGTCGAGGCGTCCTTGCCCATCAGTTCTTCAAACACTTGATCGGTTTTGAGAGCATTATCAATCTCGACTCTAAGGAGCCGCCTGGTTTTAGGATTTAGGGTTGTTTCCCACAATACCTTTGGCATCATTTCACCCAATCCCTTGAATCTTGTAATTTCCGGCACTGCTGTTCTGGTTTTCCCCTTACTGTTTTTCGCGATGATCCTGTCTCGCTGGGCGTCGTCCAGCGCCCAGTGGGTTTCTTTACCTACGTCGATTCGGTACAGCGGTGGTTGGGCTAGAAAGACCCTACCATTCGAAATGAGTTGTTTTAGGTAGCAGTGAAAGAATGTGAGCAATAGTGTCGCGATGTGATTACCATCCGAGTCAGCATCTGCCAGCAGGATAATTCGACCGTAGCGGAGTTTTGACAGATCGAAGTTCTGACCGAGTCCGCAGCCAAGAGCTGTTACAAGATCCGAGAGTTCCTTATTTTCGAGCATTTTGGCAACTGATGCACTTTGCACATTAAGAACTTTTCCGCGCAGTGGCAAAATCGCCTGACGAACTCGATCGCGACCCTGCTTTGCTGATCCACCGGCGGAATCTCCCTCAACGATGAACAGTTCACTATCCGCCGCGTCAGGCTGGGTGCAATCACTGAGTTTCCCAGGCAAATTCATCCGATTGGACGTAGCACTCTTGCGGGAGACCTGTTCCTGTGCTGCCCGGCTGGCCTCTCTGGCGCGCGCTGCGAGAATAATCCGTGCAACAATCGCTTCGGCAACAGAGAGGTTATGATTTAGCCAGTGCTCAAGAGCCGGGCGAACGGTGGAATCAACGTCGGCGGTTAACTCAGGGTTATTGAGTCGATCTTTCGTCTGACCTTGAAATTGTGGATTACCAATAAAAATGCTCAGAATACCAACAAGGCCTTCACGTAGATCTTCAGCCGTAATCGTTACACCTTTGGGTGACAGGTTGTGTGTGTCGATGAAGTTACGCAGCGCCTTCCCGAGTCCGGCACGGAAGCCATTCTCGTGAGTGCCGCCTGAACCAGTTGGAATACCATTGACGTAACTTCGCAAATGCTCCTCGGTTGCTTCTGTCCATTGAAGAACAAGTTCCAGACGTATTCCGTTGCCATTCCCCTCCTTGAGCATCGTGAACGGTGTTTCGTGAATTACTTTCGCTGACCGTTCTGAAATGAGGAAGCCCAAATAGTCGGACAGGCCATCCTTGTGCTGATGAACGACTTTAGTCTTCTGACTTTTGTCTTCAAAAGTGACTTTAAGCCCCCGGTGCAGGTAGCTGATGATTTCCAGTCTTTCCGCGAGTAAATCCGAGTGAAATTGGATTTTTGGAAAGATTGTTGGATCGGGTCTAAAGAAGATGGTAGTGCCAGTACCGCGTGCTGCTCCTAGTTTCTTAACCGGTCCTGCTGGTTTACCCCGTTTGAATTTTTGCTGCCATTGTTGTCCATCGCGTTTGGAGGTCGCGACGAGTTCCTTTGACAGGGCGTTTACCACGCTTGCACCAACACCGTGCAGGCCACCAGCGGTCTTATAGGTCTCTTGCTCGAATTTTCCTCCAGCATGAAGTGTAGTGAAGATGACTTCCATGGCGCTCTTCTTGGTTTTGGCGTGTCGATCTACAGGAACACCGCGCCCGTCATCGACGACCGTGATAGAGGCGCCATCGGCATGCAAGGTCAGGCCTATGGACGCCGCATGTCCATTCATTGCCTCATCTACGGCATTGTCGATAATTTCCCACACTAAATGATGTAACCCTGGAGAACCAACGCCACCGATATACATTCCGGGCCGCTTGCGTACCGGTTCAAGTCCCTCGAGAACCGTTATGTCTTTCGCTGTATAGCTCCGCGCCATGACTCAATCCTTCTGATTTCAGCTGGCCCTAGTTGTCACGATCTGGGGTTGGCAACTCAGGTTGCGTTGGAACGATTTCCGTAAACTGGCCACGTTGAAGAAGTTTTCGGCCTTTCCCGCCACGTCCGGTCAGTTGATATTTTCCCGTGCTAATCGTATGCGTTCCACCCTGATTGGTTTTCACCCTCAACAGGTCGCGATCGCCAGTGGATGTTACAAAACCAAGCACTCGGTCGTCGTCCCGCTTGATTTTAATCAAGATAACGCCTTTACCTGGGCCGGATAGAAAACTAATTTCATCAGCGGTACAAAGGAGTGCGTGTGCTTTCTCCGTAACAACAATCACTGTTTCATTGCTCGTTGTGGCGGCTACGCCAACCACAGTCGCACCGGCCGATGGGCGGGCGAATCGTCGTCCAGAACGGGTACTTGGTTCAACAAACGACTGGAAACCGAACCGTAGACTGTATCCATCACTGGTCACCGCGATACCGTGTGTCGGCGGTATATCTTCTTCCGTAGCAGCATTGATGTTGCTGGCAAATCTCGGGTCTAGGCTTATCGCTGCTACAACATGTTCACCGTCCTTCAGTTTAAACAGACTTTGGATCGGCTCGCCATAGCCAGTGGAAGCGGGTACGTCGATGATCCGACAGGTGTATGCAGTCCCAAAATTAGTGAAGAATGCTACAGTTGCTCGGGTGCTGCCGGCGACGACGCTTAGCACTGAATCACCCTCACGTAACCGAGTAGTTGAGAGATCCCGAACTTCTTTTTGACGCTTTACCCAGCCATCACGGGATACG
>DODG01000269.1 GCA_003509065.1 Acidobacteriota bacterium | reverse complement strand
CTCATTAATAATTGATCGCGTGTTATTCCAGCGTTGTTGACCAGGACGTCAATACGACCAAATTCCTTAACAACATCGTTCACCATCTGAACAACGCTTTCTGCATCAGTCACGTCAACGCTAGCAAGACGAGCAGTCCCACCAGCCATCTTAATCTCCTCTACAACATCGGTAGCATTCCTGTCTCTTGCTGCCGCAACCACTGTAGCGCCATCAGCCGCTGCTCGCGTCGCTATGGCCCGACCAATACCGCGCGAAGCGCCCGTTACAATAGTCACACGCCCTGTCATTGCAGTCATTCTTCCAAAGTCCCTACTGGATGACACATATCTAACCTAGCGACGTTCAAAGCGCTCCTACTTTTCCGTCAATCTCCTTCAACTGATCCAGCGCGGGGAGGGCATCCGTACTGACAGCCTTTAAAGTGCGGTCAATTTTCCTCATCAGTCCGGTCAACACCTTACCAGGACCTACTTCAAGATACGTGTGGACGCCTTCCGATGCAAGACACCTAACTACTTGTTCCCATAACACCGGCGCCGCCACTTGCCTAATCAGGGCTTCAATTGCAGACAGGCCATCAGTTTTCGACTTCGCATCGACATTCGCTACGACAGGTATGCGCGGGTTGGCAACATTCACGCTTCGCAAAATCGGCACTAATCGATCAGCAGCTGGCTGCATTAGTGCACAATGGAATGGAGCACTCACCGCCAACGGTATGACTCGCTTTGCGCCACGTTCCCGTGCCTCCGTGGTTGCACGCCCGACCGCCTCTCTTTCGCCAGCAATAACCACTTGGCTGGGCGCATTAAAGTTAGCCGGTGCCAATACAGCGCCATTAGCTACATCATTACAAATCTGCATCACAATTTCAGCATCCAGGCCAAGGATAGCAGCCATGCTGCCGACACCCACCGGCACTGCTTCTTGCATAAATCGACCTCTCTCACGAACTATCATTATCGCATCAGCGAAGGATAACGTGCCAGCAGCAACATGTGCTGAGTACTCACCTAAGCTATGGCCTGCAACAAAATCTGGTTGCAGCCCTTGCGCTAATACGAATCGATACGCAGCAATACTCGTTGTCAAAATCGCTGGCTGCGCATTTTCAGTAAGAGTTAATTGTTCTTCAGGGCCGTCAACACAAATCCGGCTCAGGGATACACCTAGAATCGAGTCTGCTTCTTCAAACGTTATCCGACACTCAGCAGAGGCCTCCATTAAGGCCTTCCCCATGCCAACGCGTTGTGAACCCTGTCCTGGAAAAAGAAAGGCAAGCATCAATAAAATAACCGCTCAAGGGGACATTTCACCCAGCTAATCCGTCTAGCCTCATTCACTAAATCATTATTCAGCCGTATGCCCAGACGCGAGTTAAGCCATTGGACGTCTGGTTTGTAATCAAGAAGGCTCTCGAACCATGAAAGATTCGCTTAGTTATGCTTCATCAACCGCACGAACCTGACGCCCCTTATAAAATCCGCAGTGTGAACAAACTTGATGGGACAACTTCATTTCATGGCACTGCGGACACTCACCTGCATTAGCTGAACGGAGCGCGTCGTGAGTCCGCCTCTTTGCCGTTCGTGCTTTCGAATGTCGTCGTTTTGGATTTGGCATCGTGAGTTCCTCATCTTAAGGTATTAATTATTTCCTCATCTCTTATCGAGCACCGACCTTAGATCCGCCAGTCGAGAATCGTGCCAAGTGGTAGAACATTGACAATTATCTCGATTGAGGTTTATCCCACAGATTGGACAAAGGCCGAGGCAGTTTTCTACACACAAAAGTTTCATTGGTAGTAATAGATATAATTGCTCGCGTACTAGCTGTCCAAGATCTATTTCTTCGTCGTGGTAAAAAGCGACGGCCAAAGAAGCTTCTTCCACTTCAAATTCACCATCTCCATTGTTACGCACCTGAGGGAAATATAGGAGATCAAAAGCACTATCAACGGACCTCGGATACGCTTCCAAACAACGACAGCAAATCAAATCAAGCTTTGTAACCAACCGGCCTACTAAGTGATACTTCTCTTGAGTTTTTCTGACATCAAAGACCAGTGACACGTCATCCTTAACGAGATAATCCTCCTTAGCTGATGTTAATGCGGACGCTACATACGTGCGCTCAAAACGCTCACTCTTTTCGGATACATCTCGTAAATCTAAATACATACTGCACTTGCGGGGTCTTTAATCAAGAGCTAATCGTAAATTTTAGCATGAAACCTCATTATGTTTCGACCCATGGCCTGGGGATAAAGAGGCTCTCGTACAGATTGATGGCAAAGCGATCAGTCATTCCAGCCAGAAAATCCATCGCGGCTACATCCACTCCATCAGACTTTATGACATGGCGGTCGAGAAATTCTTCTGGATCTTCATGAATTTTTTCCCACAAACCTCCTAAAATGCCAGCAGCTTTTCGAAACTCTATAGTTGCCAAGCTGTCCTCATAAACTGTTTCAAAAAGAAACGCCCGAAGACTTAGTAGAGCTTCGAGCACATTGTCACTCATTCGAATTTCATCCAATCCCGCAGCCATAGTTTCACGAATAGTATTGGAAACCAACCGACCAATTCGCTCAGACGAACTGTGTCCAAGTAAATCGACAGCTTCAGTTGGCAAATCATCCATACACAAAATACTGGCTCGTATTGCATCATCAATATCGTGATTCACATAAGCGATAATGTCGGCCACTCTTGCAACTTGGCCTTCTAAAGCAGCTGCACGGTTAGATAGGTCTGCGCCAACCGGTGCACCTCGCTTTCCCTTGGAGTGTTTAGCGATTCCATCGCGCACCTCCCATGTTAAATTCAACCCGTCGCCGTTGTTTTCGAGGTGATCAACGATACGAAGGCTTTGTTCATAATGGTTAAATCCGCCTGGTATTAGATCTCTCAGGACGCGTTCTCCCGCATGACCAAATGGTGTATGCCCAAGGTCATGACCAAGCGCGATAGATTCAGTAAGTTCCTCATGTAGCCTCAAGACTTTCGAAATTGTGCGAGCAATCTGTGACACCTCTAACGTATGGGTAAGACGAGTTCGATAATGATCACCTGTTGGTGCAAAAAACACCTGGGTCTTATGTTTTAAACGACGAAAAGCTTTACAGTGTATTATCCGGTCACGATCGCGCTGATACGCTGGCCTAATTGGATCGTCTGATTCTGGTCGCAGTCGTCCACGACTCTCAACACTTTTCGCTGCCTGGGGAGCCAAATATTCTTGTTCTCTTGTTTCGAGTTCTTCGCGAATCGTAGACATATATAACTAAATAGTTTCTCCGAAAAAGTTTAGCGCCAACTCACTTGAAAAGTAGACATGGCGATTTTCACACCGCGAACATTAATCACAAGGCGTCAATAAAACTCTCGCCAGAGTCCACCGAGGGAACACCCAACGCTTGAGACAATGTCTGGCCAACATCAGCAAACGAATGACGCACACCTAGGTCAATGTTTCTGATTTTCCTCCCAACAACCAAAAGTGGTACATACTCGCGAGAATGGTCACTGCCAGGGGTCGTGGGATCATTGCCGTGATCTGCCGTAATGACCAATAAATCATTGGGCCCCACACATGGTAAAAGTTCGAGTAAGTGCCTATCGAAACGTTCGAGATTAGCCGCATAACCCACGACGTCATTACGGTGTCCATAAACCGTATCGAAATCGACACAATTTGCGACAAGCAGCCCGCGAGTCGTCTTTCTCATGCTGCTGTTCAAAGCTGTCATCACTTCATCGTCGCAGTCTGTATGTACTGACTCGGAAATTCCTCGACCAGTAAACAAGTCACTTACCTTCCCAATGGCCACCACAGGTAGACCTTCTGCATGCACACGGTCGAGCAGCGTTAATCCTGAAGGAGGCTGGGCAAAATCCCGACGCTGAGCTGTCCGTCGAAACGAACCAATCGGTCCAGTGAACGGTCGCGCTATAACTCGACCGACTCCAATTCCTTCAACCATAACATCGTAGGCCGTTTCACAAAACCGGTACAGTAAGTCCACTGGAATAACATCTTCGTGAGCAGCTATTTGGCAGACGCTATCGGCCGACGTATATACAATGGGTGAGCCGGTAGATAGATGTTCTGCACCAAGTTTTTGGATAATTTCCGTTCCAGAAGCAGCAACATTACCTATAATTGACCGTCCAATTTTCTGCTCGAATTCATTAATACTCGATTCAGGAAAACCATTCGGAAACACTGGAAAAGCATGCGTCGTAGTAACGCCCATCAATTCCCAATGCCCTGTAACGGAGTCCTTTCCCGCTGACACTTCGGCCATTTTACCGATTGCAGCCTGCCGCCTCGCTGGACAGGAACCACCTAGTTCCACGAGAGAACCAAGTCCAAGGGCTCGAAGCGTCGGTATTGCTAATGACACCCGCTTAGCAACATTACCGATCGTATTGCTATGCTCGTCACCATAAAGAACCGCATCGGGCAACGCTCCAATACCAGCGCCATCAAGGACAATCATGATTGTACGGAGGTATCGCTGAGATTCTGAAGACACGTGCTTACGTCGGGAGGATCATAGGCCAGCAGGAACCCATATAAACATCACCCTAATTTTCAAGAGCATGAATTATTTGCTTAGATTGGATAAATGTCCGAGTTGGATCGTTATCAACCTGAATCCACTGTAGATTAGGCTCTTTCCTGAACCAAATCAACTGGCGTCGCGCATATCGTTGATTCTCCCGGACGATGAGTTCTCGCGTACTAGCCTCGTCGCCAAAACCATTAAGAAACGCCAGCGCCTGCCGATAAACCATTCCGCCAAATGGTGGGGCCGTGTCAGGCACACCACGCGCGCGTAGCAAACGAATCTCATCAAGCAAACCAGCAGCAAACTGTTCATCTACGCGTTGAGCCACCTTGGCCGAAGTTTGCTCTCTCGACTGTCGCAAACCAATACCTGTGACTATGAAATCAGCAAGAGGTGAACGGGTTTCAGCAAAGTGTGCGGTCAAAGATTTACCAGTCAAGTAATACACTTCAAGTGCTCTAACCAAGCGCCTCTCATCACGTGCTTGAATTCGACAAGCCGAGTCAGGGTCAACCCGACCAACCATTCGATGAAGGTGCTCGACACCTCGCCTCGCGGCAATTCGTTGTAACCTGTTCCGAAGCACTGCATCACGACTGGGACCTGGAAATAAACCCCTAGTTAATGCCCGATAATACAAACCGCTACCGCCAACCAGGATCGGTAGACGTCCTCGGTTAACGATCGCACGCACCACTGCCGACGCCTCAGTCGCATATCGAGCTGCTGAGTAAGATTCATAAGGATCTGCAACATCTATCAAGTGGTGTGGAACGCCCCGTCGCCTTCCAATCGGAACTTTGTCAGTGCCAATATCAAAACCACGATATACAGCGGTTGAATCGCAACTAACAATCTCACCATCGAAGCATTCCGCTAAAGCTATCGCAAGATCACTCTTGCCAGTCGCCGTAGGTCCGACGATAGCAACAAGCCGCGACGACGTCTTTAGATCCACGTATTAATCCCAAGATCACTAATGCGCGTCGTAACCAAATAACCCGCTGAGAAAAACAAAAATGTCGACGTGTAACCGGACGAACCGAGCCATGAAAGACAGCTTCGCTATTACCCGTTTGACTCACATACTCATTAATTATCAGTAGCTTGGAATCGGTTCATTGTAATAGAAAGTGACCGTAAAAAATGCAGTGTCCACAGGATATTCTTGCGGCAGTGGCTGTGTCGGATTCGATGATAACAAGGCATTACGGGCAGAACTGTTAAACGACGAATAAATCGATGGCTCAAGCACCGTTACGTCAGTTAGCGCCCCATTCTTATGAACATTAAATGTTAAGACAGAGTGCCCTTTGAAGGTCATCGCCGCTTGCGGCAACATCCAGTTTCGCTTGATTTGAGCAATGAAACGGCGAACCCATGGTCCAAATTCCACACCCATTGTATTAAACTGAATCGAGGGACCAAATTCGCCCTCACTTCCACCAGGGTTATTGAAAGTCTCCTGATCAATAAACCTTTCGATATTTCGAATCGCGTCACCAAGGGAACCACCAGCAAGCGGTGGTGCCGCCCTTGTCTCACCAACTTCTGGTGTCCTAGAAGCGGCGCGCGCCACCTCATTTGGTCCCTCTGGAAACTCAAGCATTCCTATATCTTCAGAACCGTCTAACTCACGCTTGCTATCGTCTTGATCAGAAGCTTCAGCAGTATCAGTATTCGCCTCAGACGAAGCGGTTGCTGCTGATTCCTCCTCGCCGACCTCTTCACCTTCGGCTGGTTCTGATGCCAAGCCATCACCACGAGGCACTTCCAACAACTCAGGAGCCACAACCGGAGCAAATGAATTACCCCGAGCAAAAGGAAGAGGGTTTTCCGGCTCAATAGCCCGCTCTGGTGCCCGAGCTACTCGGTCTTCATCAGAAAGAAATCCTTGTTCCGGTGGCGTTGGAGACAGCACATCAAAGAGTGGCTCCACAAACACGATTCGACGATCCTCTTGTTCTTGTTGACGCTGTAGTGCGAGCTGTTGTTCCTGTCGACGCACCATATCCTCAGTGCGCTGCTTGATAGCTTCTTGTACAAACGGCAATGTTGGAACGATCAAAATTGCCAGGAGAAGCACCACATGAGCGAGCAGTGAAATAAGTAGGGCTTCACGTCTCGACATCGCCCCTTCGACAGTTGGTGTATCCGGCCGAGAACTTTCAAGATCAAAATACATGAGTAGATCATCTAATTATAGCAATTACATCTTTTTAGACATCTCGACCTAACAAAAAGTCTTATGGCTTTACAGCGACATACAAATGCACAATTCCACAGCTTAGTGGTAAGTCGCGAATACGATCAAAACCTGCTCGTCGCAATAATTCAGTAAACGCCTCTGGTACAAGAAACGAGCTCACTGACGCTGGCAGATAACTGTAAGCTTCAGGATGCCGTGAGATCAGATGTCCAATGCTTGGTAAAATGCGTGTAAAGTACCATTGGTAAACGTGCCGTAATACTGGTACCGACGGAAACCCGAACTCTAGAATTGCCAGGCGTCCGCCTGGATTTAAAACACGCCGCAATTCAGCACAAACAGCGGCTGGATCCTCCACGTTACGAATTCCAAAACCGATAGCGGCTGCGTCCACAGAAGCTGTAGACAACGGTATCGAGGAAGCATCTCCACGTACCAGATGTAAGGAATCTCCGTGCCCGTTCCGACGCACTTTAGCCTGACCGAGACTTAGCATTCCTTCAGCAAAATCAATACCCACAACCTGTTTTAGCGATCCCTCGGTTCTTCGAACAGCCGTCAAAGCCAGATCAGCTGTACCAGTGCAAAGGTCAAGCATGGTTTCATCACCGGCCAACTGTAGCACCTCAACGGCCTTATCTCTCCATCGTCGGTCCATTCCAACGCTTAGTAGGTTATTTAAGAGATCGTACTGGGGCGCGATCGCATCAAACATGCCTGCAATGCGAGCAGCGTTTTTCTGTATTGAACCAGAATGGGGTGTCATTCCTTCCATGGCTGGTAAAGATCTTGCTCTAATCCGAGCGCATCCAAAATCTTACCGGCAATGAAATCAGCGAGATCATCGAGTGTCTTTGGCCCTTGATAAAATGCGGGCATCGCCGGTAGAACAGTGGCGCCGGCTTCGGCACATAACACCATATTCCTAAGTTGGGGTAAACTCATCGGCGTCTCTCTGGGCACGATCACAAGCGGTCGCTTTTCCTTGAGCATGACATCCGCGGCCCGTTCCACAAGACTACGAGAGAGTCCGTGAGCGACTCCGGCTAACGTCTTCATCGAACATGGCACGATTACCATCCCATTGCACCGATGGCTGCCACTCGCAATGCCAGCCCCTAAATCCTTATTACTCCAGACCGTCAATTCTCCCCTGCTGACTTCTGATCCATATCTTTCCGTTAGAAATGACATGAATTGATCTGGATTCGGTTGTTCACCAAGCTCATCCAGGATAAGTCGACGACCGAATTCAGTGATGACTAATTCGACGTGGTATCCACGCGACAAAAGTGAGGCGAGAGTTCGGGTAGCATATGCTGCACCACTAGCTCCAGTAATGCCAACTGCCATCCGTGGCCTCGGTTTGTTAGTCGACATATAGCGCCACCGCGGTAACCAACAGATAAACGAATCCTACATATCCATTCAGATCGAAGGCTTGTTTGATTCTTGACAAGTCATTCGCTTTAACGAGGGACTGTTCATAGGCAAGCAAGGCTCCGACAGATGCGACCCCGGTCAAATAGACAACACCAAGTGGAACAACCAGTACCAGAGATGCTAAAGCCGTTACTGCTATGACATGCATACTTCGTGAAATAGTGAGCGCTGCCTGAATTCCGTAACGCGCAGGAATCGATCTGAGACCGTATTTTCGATCGAAATCAAAATCCTGACATGCATACAGCACGTCGAAGCCAGCAACCCAAGCCCCGATCGCCAAACCAAGAAGCCATGGCTCCAAACCGCCACGCCCACCTGCTGCGAGCCAACCGCCAATGGGAGCTACCGCCATCGCCAATCCAAGGAATAGTTGTGTAAAAGCCGTGTACCTTTTTGCCAGTGAATACCAGAACACAAGACTAAGGGCGACCGGAGATAAGATGAAACAAAGCCAGGACAACTGAAAAGTCACGGCCATGAAGATTATTGAACTAAAGATCACGAAAACGGCACCTGCACGTTTTGAAATGACTCCACGAGGCATCTCTCTGTCGGCTGTGCGTGAGTTGAGTGCATCGTAACGAGAATCAACTAGACGATTAAACCCCATGGCCGCAGCCCGCGCAGACACCATTGCAGCAATAATCCAGAGTAGTGTCGTTATCGTTACAGGAGTGTGCCTGGACGCCAATAAGACGCCTGTCAACGCGAAAGGTAATGCAAATACCGAATGGCTGAATCGTATGAACGACCCGTAGGTGTTCAGGCGTTCAAACATTATCTTCTGTCCTCATTCTTATTAGTTCTCACAGAAAGATATTACTGCTGATCACGAATCCATAGCACTTGTTGAGGTTGAATGCCACTTAGTAGATATTCTTCCACATCTTCCACGATATCGGGAAGCTGTACCGCAATTAAATCTGCTCGTTTGCCAGACTCAATTGATCCGTAGTCATCCCCAAACCCTAGTGCCCGTGCACCTTGCCTTGTAGCACTCTCGAGGATTGTACGACCCGCTACATCCGGAGCCAATCGCCTGACAGCAGCTAATTCGGTAAACAGGTTAAGATCTGCTGTACTTGCGAGACTGTCCGTCCCAATGGCTACACGTACGCCAGCTTCGTAGAAGCTTGCCACCGGTGATTGACCTGCGCCAGTCCATTCATTGCTACGCGGACAGGCAACTAGGGTTACGCCCGCTTCCCCCAAAGTGCATAAATCCTCGGACTTCAGTTGGACACCATGTACAACGATTGCACGATCGTCCAACCAACCCACTCCTCTCAGAAAATCGGTTGGGCTACAACCTGGCGGAGTCCACTCCGAATCCCAAGCTCCGAGTCGAATGAGTAAATCTTTCCAAGGACCTGACCCGGTCTGCAAGAAGTCAACTTCCTCAACAGATTCAGCCAGATGAATACTCCGTGGTGCGCCAGGCCAACGATCGACCGTTGAGCGAATCATCTCGCAGACTTTCGATGAGACTGAGTACGGGGCATGAGCCGCAAGTGACGTGCGAACTCGATTATTAGTGACCAAAGTCATCAGCTCACGACAAGCCTGTTCTACGAGCTTGACCGCATCAGTAGAGCGGAATCCAATAATTTCGCGAAAGACCACTGCCGCAAGCTGACTATCGACTAGGGGTTTAAATGACGCCAGCGTGTTACTAACATCTCCAACGAGTACGGTTCCGCTCTGACGGAGTTGTTTAATCGCTTCCCTGATGGAGGCATCGCCATCCGGCTTGAGTTCAATACGACGAGCAAGAAGATCTTCCACCCAATGTGGCATCGCCGATGCAGATGGAACCTCACCAGCCAATGCCGAAAGTTCAAGATGGGTATGCGCATTAACCAATCCAGGCATGACTACCACGCTGCCAAGATCAATCTGCTTCAGACCATCCCTGTGATTTAGAGGTTTACCTGACCCGGGTACCTCCTGATCAGTACAGCCGACGGAGACAATAAGCCCGTTATCCACATCAACCCAACCATCCTTAAGTGGTGGTCCGATGATGGGCAGAAGCCAAGACGCCCGATAGCGATGCATGGTAAAACGGAAAATTTATTTTGAGGTGCCTTGCCGCTTGCCAATTGGCGTGCGTGCGTCATACCCCGATAGTTCAGGTGGAAACAACCGCTCCTTATCAGCACTCACTGCTGCCAGAGTTGTCATGCGAGGCACGTGGCGTTCTCGGAAAATGGGCTCGCCGATGATTTCATACTGCATGTTCCGACGCTTCGCAATATAACCTGCATTCTCAATATTTCGAACAATTTCAACTTCATCCATACAGTAACTAGCACCAGCCGCGCGTACAACATTTTCTTCGATCATCACACTGCCCATATCGTTTGCACCATACAACAAACTAAGCTGACCAATCTTACCACCCTGTGTAACCCAAGATGCCTGTAGGTTATCAATATTGTCGAGCACTAATCGTGCCAACGCGAGCGTTCGGATGTAATCAATGCCAGTAGCTTCGATACCACCACGCTCGGTAAAGCTTGGCTGAAAGCTCCATGTGATGAAAGCAGTAAAACCATGCGTCTCGTCCTGGAGATCACGCAGACGTAACAGGTGTTCTACTCGTTCCTCTAATCGTTCAACCGTTCCGTACATCATCGTTGCAGTCGTACGTAATCCTGCACGGTGAGCATCGCGCATCACGTCCAACCATTCCTCTGTGGTGGCCTTGTTATAGCAGTTCAGTAACTTTCTCACCCGGTCGACCAAAATCTCAGCACCACCACCAGGAATACTGTCAAGGCCAGCAGCAATTAATCGTTCTACAACCGTCGAGGTTGGAATTTGACTAAGCCTAGACAGATGAACTATCTCAGGCGGTGAAAGAGCATGAAGACAAAAACCTGGGTACCGTTGCTTGACGGCTCGAAATAGATCCTCATACCACTCCAGCGGAAGATCAGGATTGTGACCGCCTTGGAGTAGCAGTTGCCCTCCTCCAACGGCAATGGTTTCGTCAATCTTTTCAAAGATTTGTTCAAAGGCTAAAACGTAACCATCTTTAGCGCCTACAGGTCGATAGAATGCACAGAAATTGCATTTGGCGATACAAATATTCGTGTAATTCACATTGCGGTCAATGATATAGGTAACAAGTTTCTCCGGATGGCGTCGAGCACGAACTTCGTCGGCCAGTCTGCCAAGTAGATGAGTGGGTGCGTTTTTGTACAGTGTTAAAGCGTCTTCTTGGGAGAGTCGCTCACCCAATCTGACCTTTTCAACAACAGTGTCACACTTGTTGGCATGCACAATACTTATAAACTAGCTTGTTAGGTTGACGCCCTTGCTACCCGTCCTGAGACGGATAAAACGTCACTGTTGTATCACCCTGAATGACTCCAAGCTCCTTGGTGGCTTTCAAGAATTTCTTTAAACCTGCACGGCCTGCATCGTCCAAGACATAACCAATATTTTCTCGGAGGTACCGTGCTCCCAACTCAACTTTGTCTTCGTCGGTATCACAGAATTCTCTCGCAATGGCGTCACTTTCCTTAACGCCAGCATTGCGTGCGGCCTGAAAAGCCAATATGTCATCTGAAGTTACTACACCAGGACGGCCCGCCCAAAAAGCCCATACAAATGGCAAGTTGGTCATCGCGGTCCATTCTTCTCCCAAGTCGATTTTGTCAAGACCAAGCGCATCAGGGTCGGCAAAGAGCGCAGGATCACCAATGACAAGGGCGGCATCACATCGCTTCAACATCGCAGGAATGTCTGGGGGTAACCTAATAAACTTTGGTTCGATATCGAACCATTGCGCACATAAAACGCGTAACAAAGCCACTGACGTGCGTGAGCTAGCATCAACGGCAATCGTTCTAACCGCTGCGATAGGACGGCTAGCAAAAACAGCCACTGATGCAACAGGGCCAAGCGATGTAATAGCGACATCTGGAACTATTTGATAGGCCGGACGGTGCACATATTCAATCGACGGTATGAGGCTAAGATCAACTGCACTCTCGTGCAATAAACTGGCACATTTAGATGGCACCTCAAATCTCAATTGGAATCGCTCTGGCTGGTTATCAAGACCCCACACCAATGGTCTCGCATTGAGATAAGCAACTGTTCCGACTCGGATCATGATGTCATAGCCTCAAAACAACCGTTACGTTCGACGGGTTCTCGTGATGCAGCA
>DODG01000388.1 GCA_003509065.1 Acidobacteriota bacterium | reverse complement strand
ATGGATGTTCTGGCACCAGAAGGGTACGGTGAAATCATTGGTGGTGGTCAACGGCTTGACGACTACGATGAGTTGCTCTCACAGTTGCATAAACATAAACTTCCTGAAGAGGCATTCAAGTGGTATCTAGATCTGCGACGTTACGGAACAGTCCCACACTCGGGCTTCGGAATGGGAATTGAACGGGTTGTGGCATGGCTCTGTGGCCTAGACCACCTGCGCGAAGCAATTCCCTATCCTCGAATGCTGTACCGGATGTATCCATGATGACCAAAATATGCAAAAGAATAGGAACGCTCGTATGAAGATTGGATTTTTGTCGCTCGGCTGTCCAAAGAACCTTGTCGACAGTGAAGTTATGCTCGGACTGGTCCAGAATGAAGGACACGAAATCACTGCGGATCCAACGCAAGCTGACACCATCATCGTAAATACATGCGCATTTATCGATGATGCAAAAGAAGAATCCATCGAAGCAATCCTTGCAATGGCACAACATAAGGATACCGGCTCTTGCCAACGCCTGATCGTCACTGGCTGCCTAGCTGAGCGATACCGAGAAGAACTTCGTCGTGAGATCCCGGAAATCGATGCCGTGCTCGGAACTAACGAAGTAGACCTGATTACTCAAGCTTTGAACCCTAATGGACAACAGACATCAAGCGAAGGTGCAACCTTCTACCGAAGCCGTCCCGGAACCAGTGCGATATCGGCTCGAACTTCTTCTCCTTCTCGGCCAACCTATATCTATGACGCAACTACACCGAGACTGCAGACCACTCTCTCCCATTTGACTTATGTAAAAATCGCGGAAGGGTGCGACTACTCCTGTGCGTTCTGTATCATCCCAACGTTACGTGGAGGATATCGAAGTCGACCGGCCGCCTCGATCATCGAGGAAGCTCGCACATTTGCTTCACGTGGTGTTAAAGAACTTATCTTGATTTCTCAAGACACCACCTTTTATGGTGTCGACCGTGGCGAGCGTGGTGCGCTAGCACGCCTGTTGCGGGAACTTAACAGTGTTGATGGACTGGAATGGATTCGGCTTCTATATCTTTATCCTACAACTATTGATGACGACACTCTGGATGCGATAGCAACCTGTGACAAGGTCTGTAATTACATCGATTTGCCCTTACAGCATGCCTCAACTGACGTCCTCCGTCACATGGGCCGTCCTGGCAACCGAAATAGCTACGAGCGTCTGTTACGAAAAATTCGTCATCGAATCCCAAACGTGGCAATTCGAACAACATTCATTGTCGGTTTTCCAGACGAAACTGAGCAAGACTTCTTAGACCTATGCGAATTCGTTAAAGAGATCCGATTCGACCATCTAGGAGTCTTTACCTATTCACATGAAACGGGAACTCGGGCTCACAACTTGTCAGACAACGTTCCTGCAAAAGTTAAACAACGACGGCGCCACACTCTAATGGCGTTACAGAAAACACTGGTTTCAAAGTCGCTGAATGAACGAGTTGGCCAGACGTTTAAAATTCTCGTTGACGGTCCGTCACCTGAACATGGATTGGTATGGCAAGGTCGACTCGCGAGCCAAGCACCAGAAATCGATCCGGTAGTTTACTTGACAGACTGCAACCCAGAACACCTACGAGCTGGCCAACTAATCGACGCTACAATCGTGGGTGCACAAGATTACGATCTTTTAGCTCGTCCTTTGATGTAACTGTCCGGAAATGTTATCCTTGTATATGTCACCTTTTAGGAGGTGAGCAAAGTGGGCACGTGCCCACTTTTTGTTTTTGGAGGGGAAAAAACAGGTTGATTGCTGCACATAAGGCCCAGCGCGAACAAGTATGGCAAATGGCCAAACGTGTGGCGAATAGCTCTGGCTTATCTATTTTCGATGTGCAGTTGCGCCGTGAAGCGCCCGGTTGGGTCCTGAGAGTAATACTCGACTGCGAAGATGCGACAGCCGTAAAAGGTCAGGACGGTGTGAGTATTGAAAATTGCCAACAAGTTAGTCGAGAGCTTAGCGCATTACTAGACGTCGAGGATTTGCTCGATCAGCCGTACACTCTTGAAATTTCGTCGCCAGGTCTTGATCGACCATTGAGACACGTCAATGAGTATCGACGTTTCATCGGAAAGCTTGCCAAAATTGTTACCTCGAAAGATATCAATGGCCAGCATTCTCTTACAGGCCGTATTCGTAAGGTGACAGATGATGAATTGTCTCTCGATATTGGCACGCAAACGCACCAAATATCGTTCAGTGTCATTACGCGAGGCAGACTTGAGGTGGAGCTTTAAGAGATTAATATGAGTAAAGAATTACAACAAACAATCGAAATGCTCGCGAAAGAAAAGGGTATCGAACCCGATGTCATTATCACGGCAATCGAAGAGGCTGTGTTAACTGCCTCCAGAAAATATTATAAAACTGACGAGGACTTCCGCACCAAGTTTAATGTCGAAACGGGGCAGGTTGAGTTATTCACAGTGCGAAATATTGTGAACGAAGTGACCGATCCTCTGACAGAGATTTCACTCGAAGAGGCTCAAAAACTCTATGGCGATGAAGCTGAACTAGATATGGCGATTGAATTCCCCAAAGCAACTGACGTTTTGGGTCGAATTGCTGCACAGACAGCAAAACAAGTTATCTTCCAAAAGGTTCGTGAAGCCGAGCGCGAACATGTCTACGCTGAGTACGGAGACCGTGAAGGTGAAGTCATCAATGGAACCGTAAAGCGATTTGAAAGTGGCGACATTATTATCGAAATGGGTCGGGTTGAAGCCCTGTTACCACGCAAGGAGCAATCGCGAGCTGAAAACTATACGGTCGGTGATCGAGTACGTGCGGTCATTAAGGGTGTAAATCGCGGTGGCACAAAAGGGCCTCAAATTATTCTTTCACGCACGGACCCAGCACTTCTTATTAAATTATTTGAACAAGAAGTTCCAGAAATTTATGACGGGACGGTGCAAATTCGTGGTGCAGTGCGAGAAGCTGGCGACCGAGCAAAGATCGCTGTATTTTCAACAGAACGAGACATTGATCCAGTTGGCGCATGTGTCGGTATGAAAGGAACGCGTGTCCAATCAATCATTCGTGAATTAAGAGGGGAAAAAATCGACATTATTGAATGGGCCCATGATGTGAACACCTTAATCACTAATGCGATCAGCCCTGCCCGTATTCAAAGCCTGTCAGTCGTGGACGAAGCAGGAAAAGTGGTAGAAGTGATTGTCGAAGATCAACAGCTCTCACTGGCAATCGGCAAGAAAGGGCAAAACGTTAGATTGGCGGCTAAACTCACAGGCTGGAAAATCGACATCAAGAGCGAAGAGGACGTACGTCGTGAAGTTGAGGAGAAATTCGAGTTAGCTGAAACGCTTGCGACTGTGGATGGTTTTACCGACGCCATGTGGGAAACGCTATCTACGTCTGAACTCAATACAGTAAACCGATTGTGTGAGAGTTCTGCAACTGATATAGCCAACTTGTTATCGATAGACGAGGAAATGGCAACAGCGTTACAGAATGCGGCTCATGTGGCAGCTGAAACAAAGGCCAAGTTAGAGCAAGAGGCAGCCGAGGAAGCAGCTAAGCAAGCGGCTGCAGAAGCTGCGATCGAGGAAGCAGCTAAACAAGCGGCTGCAGAAGCTGCGATCGAGGAAACAGCTAAACAAGCGGCTGCAGAAGCCGCGATGGAAGAAACACCTGGACAGTCTGCTGAGGAAGAAACCGACGGAACCACTGATCAACTCACTGAGAAAGAACCCTCAATAGACGAAAAAGCAGCCGACGAATCAGCTACTGAGCAGGCGTAGGGATGATAACAATGACACGTATTCACATTCGGTGAACTGTTGAATGAACAACGCTAAAATGAGGTAACTTTGAGCACCGTTCGAGTTTATAAAGTTGCGAGCATTCTTGATATTGCAAGTCAGGATGTCATAGTCAGACTTCGACGCGACCATGGAATCGATGTTAAGAGCGCATCAAGTTCAATTGAAGAGGTCGTCGCACGGCAATTTATTGAGCGTGTTGCCAAAGAGCTTGGCCTGTCAATATCGTCGAAGGACCCACTCTCTAAACCTTTGTCAAAACCTACGCTCAAAGCTAAGAAGCGTAAGGTTACGACTGCAAAATCTTCCAAAACTGAAAAACCTGCAAG
>DODG01000370.1:2142-3284 GCA_003509065.1 Acidobacteriota bacterium | reverse complement strand
CGCGGTCGGCGCAGGTATCACCCCGGGCACACTCGTAAAGATTCTTGGCACCAGCACCTGCGACATGATGGTCGCCCCGATGAATGAGACGCTACCCGACATCCCAGGCCTGTGCGGCATCGTGCCAAACTCAATCGTCCCAGGAACATACGGCCTCGAAGCTGGCCAATCGGCAGTTGGCGATATCTTTAACTGGTTTACCAACTCGCTGGCTCCCAACAAATACACAATTAGAGGTGATGCTCACATAAATCTGACCCGGGCAGCTACACGGCTGAAACCTGGTGAAAGTGGGCTTCTCGCGCTTGATTGGAACAACGGCAATCGCACTATCCTCGTCGATCCATTACTCAGTGGGTTACTACTGGGACAGACGTTGCAGACAACCGCACCGGAAGTCTATCGGGCACTCGTCGAAGCAACCGCATTCGGAGCAGTCACGATTATTAATCGCGTCGAAGAATATGGTGTACGTGTGCGTGAGGTGGTCAATTGTGGTGGCATTGCTGAAAAAAATCCGTTCATCATGCAGGTATATGCTGATGTCTGCAATCGTCCAATGAAAATTAGTCGCTCCGCACAGACTTGCGCGTTAGGTGCGGCTATTTTCGGCTCGGTCGTTGGGGGGGCTCATCGAACTGTTAAAAGCGCGCAGCGTCACATGACGGGAGTTAAGCAGACAATCTATCGGCCACGCCAAAGTGCAGTGAAAATCTACGCGGAACTGTACCAATTGTACAGATGTCTGCACGATACCTTTGGTGTAACGGGACAAGCCATGCCGCTTGACGGCATCATGAAAGAGCTGATCAAGATTAGAAGTCGTGTGCGACGTTAATAGGTATGCCAATAATACTGAGGTGACGATATCTTATGCTCGACGAACTGAAGATTGAGGTCTGTCAGGCCAACCGCGATCTCGTATCGCATGGTCTCGTAACGTTAACCTGGGGTAATGTCAGCGGCATCTGCCCAGAACGAAAAAATGTCGTAATTAAACCGAGTGGGGTTCCATATGACACACTCCAACCAGAACACATGGTCGTCGTTAGCCTAGATGGCGAGGTCGTGGAAGGAACGCTCCGCCCATCATCTGATACACCGACTCACATTACTCTCTATCAAGCCTTTGACAGTATCGG
>DODG01000370.1:0-1740 GCA_003509065.1 Acidobacteriota bacterium | reverse complement strand
GGAACAACCCATGCCGATCACTTTCAGGGACCAATACCAGTAACCCGTCAACTCAGCGAGGCAGAGGTGCGCCATGACTATGAGTCCAACACTGGTCACGTTATCCGAGAACGTTTCAAAGAATTAGATCCGTTGGAGATACCCGGTGTACTCGTGGCCGGCCACGCGCCGTTCACATGGGGCCGCACCGTTTGTCAATCGGTTGAAAACGCACAAGCGCTCGACGCATTAGCCGAGATGGCCTTAGGCACTTATGCCATCAGCGCTGATAAGGTGGCGCCACTCGAAAAATACATTCTCGAGAAACATTACCAACGAAAACATGGCAAGACGGCTTACTATGGACAACGCTAGCTCCACATAATCTGCCAGCACCCAATCATGAGAGACCTAGACTCCTACGAAGCATGGTTCATCACCGGTAGCCAACACTTGTACGGCAAGGAGGTACTCCGGAAGGTTGACGAACATGCTCAGCAAATTGCTCGAGAGCTCAACTCATCCAGTGAGATTCCTGTGCGCATCGTCCATAAACCTCTGGTCGCAACATCGGACGCGATTCATGGTGTTTGCCAGGAGGCCAGTCGTGACGACAACTGTGTCGGCATCATTACTTGGATGCATACATTCTCACCCGCGAAGATGTGGATCAGCGGTCTTCGCGTGCTCCAGAAACCGCTCGCGCATTTACATACCCAGTTCGACCGAGATATTCCATGGTCAACAATCGACATGGATTTTATGAATATGAACCAATCCGCGCATGGAGGGCGTGAATTCGGACATATCTGCACTCGCATGGGCATTCGTCGGAAAGTGATTGTCGGACATTGGCAGGATGCAGCAACCGTAAACGATCTCGGTGGATGGACACGTGCCGCGGTCGGTTGGCACGACGCCCAAGGAGCTCAAATTGCACGGTTCGGAGACAACATGCGGGATGTTGCCGTTACCGAAGGTGACAAAGTTGAAGCGCAAATCCAATTAGGGTATGCGGTGAACGGATTTGGGTTGGGTGATTTAGTGGCGGCAGTTGATGGCGTCACGGACGCAGCAACCGATCAACTTGTGCAGGAATATGATGATTGTTATTCAGTAACGGTTGCACTCAGTCCCAGGGGTGAACGGAGAGAATCGCTTCGAGATGCTGCTCGCATCGAATTGGGGCTCCGCACATTTCTCGAACAGGGAAATTTTAAAGCTTTTACTGATACTTTTGAGAACTTACACGGATTGCGGCAACTCCCTGGTATCGCGGTCCAGCGGTTAATGAACGATGGTTATGGATTCGCCGCTGAAGGTGATTGGAAAACTGCAGCCCTCGTACGGGCCATGAAAGTGATGGCAGAAGGTTTGAAGGGTGGCACTTCTTTTATGGAGGATTATACCTATCATCTGGACCCAATCAATCCGATGGTGCTGGGGGCACATATGCTTGAAATTTGTCCGTCGATCGCTGCCAACACTCCGTCGGTCGAGATTCACCCGCTGTCGATCGGAGAACGTGAGGACCCGGTACGACTTATCTTCGAAGCAGCTCCCGGAGAGGCTGTTAATGTCGCCATCCAAGATTTGGGCGATGAATTTAGGATGCTCGTTAATGAGGTGGATGTCGTTTCACCACCTGAAATGCTTCCAAAACTGCCGGTGGCTCGCGCTTTGTGGAAGCCACGACCAGATCTGAAAACTGCAACCACAGCTTGGATTCTTGCCGGTGGTCCTCACCATACAAGTTTCAGC
>DODG01000321.1:2059-2815 GCA_003509065.1 Acidobacteriota bacterium | reverse complement strand
GTATTATCAAGAATTGTTAGAAGTTCAACGAAAGTAAAAGATGCGTTATTACCAGTACATCCAAAGCGGATTGAAACGGGTTGGGGTTGAGGACGAGTCTGGAGGCCTTACAGATCTGACGGCGCTAGACCCGCGGATTGGATCCACGCTAGACCTGTTAAATGTTGCGTCTATAACTAATACTGATATTGATTCTCTCACACGTGCAGTTCTATCTAGCAACAAATCGGAAACTGGCAAGATTACAGTCGAAGAACTACTAGCAGGGGCACCAATTGGCAAGCATGGAGTAACACTGCTACCCCCTGTTGACGCACCCGAGGTCTGGGCATTCGGTGTGACATATATGGATTCCATGCGAGAGCGTCAAGCGGAAAGTGGATCTCCTGACGTATATGCCAAGGTTTATGACGCTGATCGTCCAGAAGCGTTTTTTAAGTCAACCTTTGAGCGATTGCAGCCCCCATTTGGTGAGGTTGGGATTCGAGGTGACTCAGATTGGAATGTCCCCGAGCCCGAATTGGTGTTCGTTACTCATGCTGGAAAGATAATTGGTTACACAGCGGGAAACGACATGAGCAGCCGTACGATTGAGGGAGAAAATCCACTTTACCTTCCACAGGCCAAGGTATATGACAAATCTGCCGCCCTTGGTCCTGCTTTGGTCACACCTGAGACTGTGGGTGACCCACAACGGCTTCGAGTGGAGCTAATCATAGAGCGGGATGGCAAGCAGGTGTTTGTTGGAAAAGCCAA
>DODG01000321.1:0-1727 GCA_003509065.1 Acidobacteriota bacterium | reverse complement strand
ACGAGTGAAATGAAACGCGATTGTTCATATTTGATTAACTGGCTCGTTCGCCACAACTCGATCCCTGATGGAACTGCAGTTATGACTGGAACGGGAACGATTCCGCCCCCTGAGTTTACGCTCGCTGCCGGAGATGTCATCCACATCACAATAGACAAGATAGGAAGGTTGACTAACACGGTTGTAATGGTTTAAGGGTAATTGCTCGGAGTGTGAGAATTATTTGATTCTGTTATCAGTTGAGCAAACCATCTGTTGGTATTTTGGGCGGGTAATGATGTGAACACGCATACCCTAAGTTCAACTTATTTTTTCGCATTAGTGAAATTGCAAATTGCGTGTTCAGTGAAGTGTTATGTGTTGGCGATATTTATTGGCGCCAAGAGAAATGGAGAATGATCGTTGGTTGATACGAAAGATCAGTTGGGTACAAATGAGGTAGCAGAAGGCCCTTCGTCAGTGCAGAAGCTTGCCACTGACATCCGAGATTCGGTGCAGCGAGTAATCGTTGGGAAGTCTGAAACTATAGATATTGCTGTGCTATCACTACTCTGTAGGGGCCATCTTCTTCTTGAAGACGTTCCGGGCACAGGTAAAACCACCCTAGCGAAAGCTCTTGCCGCATCCCTTGACTGTCAATTTGGCCGTATTCAATTCACACCAGATTTAGTTCCGGCTGATGTACTTGGAGTTAATTTGTTCAATACAGCGGAAGCCAAATTTGAATTTCGCGCCGGACCAATCTTTTCTCAAATTATTTTGGCCGACGAAATTAATCGCGCAACTCCTCGAACACAATCAGCTCTACTTGAAGCCATGCAAGAACGCCAAGTTTCAATAGATGGGGTGACGAGTACGTTGCCCGAGCCATTTATCGTCATGGCAACTTTGAATCCTGTGGAAATGGAGGGCACATTTCCTTTACCTGAGGCCCAGTTGGATCGATTCATGGTAAGGACTTCTCTTGGGTATCCCGAACGTGGTGAAGAATCTGCCCTGCTGGATAGATTTAGAGCTGGAGAAGATGTTGCTCAAATTCAACCAGTAGCTACCGCGAGTGACGTTGTAGCCGCTCGTATGATGGTTGACTTGATAAAGGTAAATCATACGGTTCGTGAATATCTGCTGGACATTGTTGCAGCAACTCGAAATAGTTTAAGTCTTCGATTGGGAGCGAGTCCTCGTGCCTCACTTGCTCTACAGCATGCGGCTCAGGGTTGGGCTGCAATGAAAGGGCGGTCTTACGTCTTGCCTGATGATGTGAAGGATCTCGCTGTACCTGTTCTTGCACATAGATTGATTGCAGAAACAACTACACAACTGCGTGGACAGGCAACTTCACAGATAGTTAATGAAATAGTTGAGTCGACCCCGGTTCCGATTGAGCGTGAATAGATGGGCATGTACTCTGTTTGGATCACCAGAGGGCTCGAATCTCGTTATAGACGACCTGCTTTAGCGGCTTCTAGGGGCACGAAGCTTAATCCGCTAAGTGAATTATTCACAATTTTGCTCGTAATTGTTGTTTTGGTGGGAGCTATTTCCCGAGAACCGATGATCGCAGCTCCTGGTGCTCTGGCTTTTGTTATAGCCATGGTTGCAAGAATTTGGTCAGCTCTTTCCTTAGAAGAAATCACTATTGATCGTAGTAGCTCGGTAGATCATGCTTTTCAATCTGATGAAATTGAGATCACATTTACTATCGAAAATAATAAGCCATTACCTGT
>DODG01000098.1 GCA_003509065.1 Acidobacteriota bacterium | reverse complement strand
TGGGGGTTAGGCGAAGTTAGCCTGCTTACGGCCAGCGCTGCTATCGCGTCCTTGAATGATCCTAGTCACATGGAGTGGGAACGAGAGGAGAATCGCAAGGTGCGTGACTTTACGATCAACGAGTTAGGGGAAATGGGTTTTGAGTCCGCTGAATCTCAAACTAATTTTCTGTTTGTAGACATCGGTCGATCGGCTGCTGAGTTCCGCGAAGCCTGTCGAGCACTTGGTGTCTCGGTTGGTCGTGACTTTCCACCGATGGAGAAAACCCACGCGCGCATTTCGCTCGGGACGATGGAAGAAATGCAGCGAGCGTTAGAAGTGTTCCGTCAAGTACTCACTAACTGAGCGACTCGAATCGTTTGACCGCACGTCTGTGAGTGACAGTTGACGATTAGGGCGTACCTGGGTCTCCAGGTGCGCCCTTGTCTTTTATGTGGTCGATCGCTTGAGGGTTCGCCGACTTAACATTCCGAAGGCGGTGATCAGTGGCTGGAGCGACTTACTGAGCTTGAGTCCATCGCGCGTATTCGACAGAGATTACTTGAAACGCACAAGGGTAATGTCGATGTGACGCATGCGATTCTTTGCTTGACGCCACTGCACAAGGATAGGACTTTGGAATGGTCCTTGAGCGAGGTGCCCACGCTGTGCTGAGTTTCCATTCGTGACTAAGACATTGACCGAGCGTTTCATACGAAGAAAGCGGCTGGCGGGCGCTCCAAAAAATCGTGAAGCAACCTGCTCTATCATCGAGTCATTTAATCCCAATGCATCTACTATCTCGTTAAAGATTCTCACCAAGTCATACTTTGCATATCCCATGGTTTTATTGGGAATGGCGCGAGGATCTGCCAGCAGGTGACGACTTTTCTCGGCCATAAAGCGGAACGGATCCCGAATCACCTCGGCAAGATCATGCTGCATCAGCAAGGTTTCGTACTCGTTCACCGTGAGACCAGCTTGGCGTTCACCGGGTGAGAGTGTGAGATGGATACGGCCTTTTGTGACTCCGTACCGATCAATCATTTCCTGACACTGTTGAAAAAGTCCCAAGCGAGGATCCTTGAGGTTGACGGATTCTACAGGATGCGCTGACATCGGCACTGCCAGGCGATCACGCGCCACAATTTCCTCGGTGCTGAAACCAAGCACTGTGGTACAGCGCTTTCGTGGGCGACCTTTGTTCACGCCATCGAGGTCAATAAAATAGACTGGCTCACCTTTACGGCGTCGGTACGTGACACAACTTCGCAATCCGGCGCTGATGAATGCTAAGTGAGAATCGGCGTTACAGGGTTCGACACGGCGCTGTTCCTCGGTCAACTCTTCACGCAGGTGCAATTCGTCGTGCTGGTATCCAGCGCCTTCTGGAAATATTTTCTTGAAGAAAGAGAGGTACGGTGCGACACCGTCCTCTTTACGATTTAAACGCCCGGCGATGCCTTGGTCTAGATAGCCGGCGGTGGTGTGGTATGAACAGTAAAGGGCCCGAGGGAATTCCCCCAACACGTCACCATGCGTGTCTGCGATTTGTTTGTCCACATCCACGAGGTCCAGCCGTGCACGTGGACTGATCTCAAGGGTGATCTCTAAGGGCATAGCTACCATATCCTGTGGTACTTTGTTGTTCAGTCTACCTTAGCTTGTCACGCAACACCAACGGAGCCATTTGCACGGCTTTTGGGTTAATCTCGATTCCCCACATGTCATTCCTCAGCGTATCTGGCGTCAATCGAGGTATTATGGAAGAACTTGGTCGAACCCCTCAGTGAGGTTCAGCCCCGTATTTTGGCGCCAGAAACTTTAGCGTAAGACTGTATCACCTGGTGCAATAAAAGGGAGAATTCTGTGAGTATGAGATGGGTGAAGCAAAGGTGGCAGGAAACGCCAATCATCATGTTAGTCAGCTGCATATTGTGCGTGACGACATCAGCCGTGGCGCAACAGGCAAACAATGGAGAGTGGCGTTACTGGGGAAGTGACGCAGCGAGTTCACGGTACTTGCCCCTAACGCAGATTGACGCAAACAATTTTGAAGATCTTGAAGTGGCTTGGGTCTGGAAGGGTGATAACTTCGGCCCGTCTGCGGATAACATCCTCCGTGCCACACCGATCTATGTCAATGGCAGACTCTACAGTGTAGCGGGTCAGCGTCGTACGGTCGTGTCCATCGACCCGGCTACGGGTGAAACCCTCTGGACTTTCCGCGAACCACCGACTGAGCGGTGGGAGAATTCCATGCGGAAGAATTATGGTAAGGGTGTTGCTTACGCCGAAGTGGATGGCAAAGGTCGTATCTATGTCGTCACCCCAGCGTTTTTCCTGCACGCACTAGATCCTGATACGGGCTATCCCATTGAGACCTTTGGTTCCAATGGCACCGTCGATCTGTTGGCAGATTTTGGCTATGACTATGATCCAGACGCAGGGATTCCACGAGAAGTTGGCTACATTACGAATTCTTCACCTCCGATTGTCGTCAATGACGTCATCGTCGTAGGAAATGCCCATCAGCAGGGATATAACCAGACGCGCCGCGAAAATGTGCCTGGCCACATTTTGGCGTATGACGCCAAGGACGGTGGACACAAATGGAAATTTAATGTGATTCCACAGCCTGGCGAATTTGGTCATGACACTTGGGAAAGTGACGCCTGGTCGTACACGGGGAACGTGTCCGCGTGGGCACCCCTGTCGGCCGATCCCGAGCTCGGGCTCGTCTATTTTGTAACCGATCCTCCCACGAACGATTTTTGGGGTGGATTTCACCCCGGCGACAACTTATTTGCGACGAGCATTGTGGCCGTACACGCAGAGACTGGTGAACGAGCTTGGCATTTCCAGACAGTCCATCACGACATCTGGAACTATGACAATCCGACAGCGCCGAATCTTGTAGATGTGATGATTGACGGCAAGAAGGTACCGCTTCTGGTGCAAACCACAAAGCAGTCATTTGCCTACGTGCTGAATCGTGAAACAGGAGAACCGGTGTGGCCGATTGAAGAGCGAGAAGTTCCTGAATCCATGATTCCAGGTGAGCAGACCTCGCCGACACAGCCTTTTCCCACACGGCCAGCGGCGTACGAGATGCAAGGTGTCACCGTCGATGATCTGATCGACTTTACGCCAGAACTCCGTACGGCGGCCATCGAACTCGTGGCCGACTTTCAGATGGGCCCCTTGTTTAATCCCCCGTTGCATCGCGATAACGATATTAACAAGCGAGCTGCACTAATTTGCCCTGGAGGTAATGGTGGTACCAATATCCCAGGTGGGGCTAACGTCGATCCGGAGACCGGCATTTTGTACGTTGCGTCGACTAAAACCTGCGGGGCTCCTTTCATCGTACCAGGGGCCGAGATGGATGCACGCCGTCCCAATCCCGTAGGACGCACTGTTATGGAGTGGGTGAGTGGACCTGGGCGAGGGCCTCGTGGACCCGAGGGTTTACCTATTTTGAAGCCACCATACGGCCGGATCACGGCGATTGACTTGAACACAGGTGAGCAGCTCTGGTGGATTCCAAATGGGGATACTCCGGACCAGGTCAAGAATCATCCGGCGCTGCAAGGGATGGAGATTCCCAATACCGGTCA
>DODG01000359.1 GCA_003509065.1 Acidobacteriota bacterium | reverse complement strand
AACAAAATCACCAAGAATTTCTTCTCGGCCCCACTTCTCGAAAGTTTCCTCGATACTAAACGAATACCCAAAATCGACTGCGCGGGTAAAATACTGCTCAGCTCCGTCGAATCGATGAGCCGCTAAAAGTTCTTCGGTGCGCAGCACCGCCAACGCGTCAAAGAGTTCCGCGCCAATTTCGTTCTGACCGCCGTCACCTCTGGTAGCTGAAACCAAAGCGGTGCGAACGCCCTGACCGTGGCTTAACATCGCGAGAATCGCATTGTTCTCATCGTCAGGATGCGCGGTCATCATCATAAACGAGCCGACCATATTGAGTTTTCGTAACATTAAACCTAGCCCAACTTGGCCATCAAGCTCAGCAACCGGTTGCGTACGCATTTGCCCATGCACTTCTGGAGTAATCCAGGCAGGTGCGCATACGATTAACATGAAGATAATGGCTCTTTTGGGCATAGCAACAGTTAGCTTAGTTTTAAAGAATTTTATAACAGCTATTTCTATATCTCTACCGAGAGAACGAAAATAAATCGTCGCCCTTGGCAGGCTCGTCCAAGTAGTGACGAAGAAGAATGCGTGATGACAAAAATCCTAACGCCAACCCATTTCCACCAAAACCAAGCGCAAATAAGTGGCGAGGGAAATTTCGGTGCGGCCCTATGTAGGGTAGCCCGTCGGGAGTGTTCACAATCGGTCCATCCCAAGCGTAATCAGGTTGAATTCCTGAAATAACCGGGTAATGAGTTGAAAGTTCGTACATAAGTTGTCCCGCACGCTGAATTAGCACCTTCTTGCGTCGCCTTGGATTTGTAGGAGCTTGATCAGCCCCTCCAAAAACGATGCGATCGTCTCGTGTCCACCTGAGGTAATGATAAGGCTCTTGGGTATCCCAGATCATGGTGTTACGCCGCCCTAGCTCCCGACACACCCTCGCTCCCAGAGGTGGCGTAACGACGACATAAGTATGAGTACGTCGAAAATGCCGCATTAAAGGCTTAAACAATCCTGTTGGATCACCAAGCGCCACAACTACATGACCTGCAGTGATCCGACCGCGTTCCGTAAATAACTGGACATGGTTGCGAAAGCGGCGAACCCGTTTTACAGGAGATTGTTCAAAAATTGTCGCGCCGTGCGCTACAGCCGACCTAGCTAGCCCAAGACAGAGCCTATAGGGATCGACTTCTGCATTCCCAGACACACGAATTGCACCCTCTGCACGCAGGTTCGTCTCACGCGCAACACGATCCGCGGTCAACCAACGAACTTGAAATCCAGCTTTCCGGCGGGCATCGAATTCCTGACGTAACCGCTTTCCCGAGACCTTGTCGGATGCTAAGTAAACTGAATCTTGCGACTCAAGGTCACACTTAATCTTAAGATGGCGAATAACCCGAGGTAGATCCAATGCGGCACGGCGGGTCATTTCCCAAATCGTACGTGCGGCGCGTAATCCGAAAGAGGTAACGAGATCTTGAAAATCAATATCTGGCTCCTGCATGACGAAGGCTGTGCTGTTTGCGCTCGCTCCTTGACCAATCCGATCGGATTCAACAAGGCCAACACGTACACCGGACGCCGCAAATGCCTGCGCTGTCGCACATCCGGTTAAGCCGCCTCCAATAATTGCAACGTCTAAATCCACATTCCCTTTATGGCGTGGAAATCTAGCGTTTCTGACCTTGCGGGCCTCGGAATAGCGATCAAGCCAGTGGGAAATGCCATAACGAGTTTTGTGCATGCTAGGAACATTCTACACGTTACATCATCGGTCTCCTGTCATCTCGATCGCCACGTCGGACATTCGCACGCTGACGCGAAATAGGCCGGAAGACAGCGTGTCTCAGTGGTGTAGGCTAGTTCTAAAATAACCAGATTAGCTAAAGTGCGGTACCGCAATTCTTGATCACTGTTCAGAAATTGTAATCCGTTGCATCACATCACCTTCGATGATCTGATCAATAACATCCATTCCACTGGCAACAGTCGCAAACACCGTGTAGTTGTGATCTAGGCGTGGATTATCCACTAGGTTAATA
Source organism: Acidobacteriota bacterium (assembly GCA_003509065.1). The sequence continues at coordinate 885 of DODG01000359.1, read as the reverse complement.
AAGATTTGCGCATCACCAGTGTCTCGCCCTCGCGTCGAAATACCAACTGCTCCACGTACATGTGGACGTAAGCCTACTTCGTCACGCAGGTACCTGTCGTCACCTGCAAATTCATTAGCGCCTGGACTACCACCTTGAATCACAAAATTGGGAACGACGCGATGAAACATGAGACCGTCGTAGTATCCCTCCCGGCTCAGTCGTGCAAATCTTGCCACAGTAGCCGGGGCTTCCCTCGGGTGCATGGTTAAGTGGAACACCCCACCATTACTCATCTCAATCCGTGCGTGCTGGATACGATAAGTTGGCTCAAGCAACGGTGTGTCACCCGTTCTCATCTGCACGGATGCTGGTTCGTGAAGCTGACCTGTCCATGTGGTTAACACTTCAGCCGCTAAATTTGAGACCCGTGTGTCAAAATCCTCAAGATAGGGTCGTAACACACCAGCATTTCTTCGTGAGCCGAGCTCGTGCAAGCGCTCCAGAAGCGCTACACGAGGATCACGCGATGTGTCTGAATTTTCCGCGGTCAACCTAGCAAGCGTAGTCATCAGTGTCTGAGTGACACGTCTGTCCGGACTACCTTCCAACGCTCGCGCTGCAGTAAGAATCAGTTGATAGTTCGAACTCTCAAGAGCTTCGAGATACACCTCGTCTGCCGTATGTCCTTCAACCTGTGCTAAACCCCTAACCGCTAAGGTACGTACATTAGGATGACTATCGTTGGCTAGCACTAGCAGCCAGTCGCTTGCAGCCAATATTGCAGCAGCGCGAGCTGCATAACTCCGCACCTGCCAAATCTGATGTTTGGAAAACTGAGGCAATAGATTCTTAGCCCGATCCGGTGCAACCGACGCCAGCGAAACCAGCGCATGCGCAGGACGG
>DODG01000023.1 GCA_003509065.1 Acidobacteriota bacterium | reverse complement strand
TTGCTTGAGCACCGCCACTTGGTATCCAAGGTCCTGCAGGTTTCGAACGAGAAACGTTTTGGAAAACATACTCACCATCGAAACGGCAAAGTAATACTTATAACCATTGAATGTCGACAGCCGCCGGAATCCTCGTCTTAAAGCGACTCCTAACTTGGATCGATCTGGAATATCTCCAATGAATAAAACACCGCCAGGTTTCAACAGACGATCCCAAGTTTTCAATATCCGTACCGCCGAAGCAGGTGACCCAAGATGTGGAAACGTACTGTAGGTGAATAACCGCGTAAACACTTCAGACTGAAATGGTGGATGATACATGTCTGCCTTAATAAACGACATCGCATTTACGTCTTTTGGTGCGCACAAGTCCATCACTACGAGTCGACGACACGAATCAAACACCTCACGCGAAAGGCAGCCATCACCACCGCCTAAATCAAGGACGATGTCGTCATTGCCTGGTTGGAGGCGTAATCCTAGGTCCTTTACCAACGCGTGAAAAGCTTCCCGGGTACCTGCATTCAGCGCATATTGATTCAACGAGTGACTCGAACCCTCATGGATTTTCCGATGTGATCTCTGCCACCACGATCTTCGAAAACTTCCCAGCCATTCAGAAGGCCCAGTCATTGAAACTGCTCCAAGGCTAAGGCAATCCGGTCTATGTCGTGCGTTTCCAAGTTCGGATGAACGGGCACCGCCAAGAGGTGCCGCCAGATACTTTCCGCATACGAATTATCACGGCGGCGATATTGAGCGAATGCACCAAATGAGTCGAGAGGTCGGTAGGACCATTCGATTTCAATTCCCTGCTTGAGTAAGTGCGTCGACAAGGTGGTGCTCTTGTGCACTTTCGTCTGCACCAAACATTTTGTGTATCCCGTTTCGGGTCCCACCTGAGGAGCAGTAAGAACGCCACTTAGCCTCGCGATAATCTGGCGCGCGTTGTCCCGAAAGTTCTTGAGAATGTGTGGCAGTCTTGCCACTTGAATGGTCTGCAACTCCGCCTCGAGTGCACTAATCTGCCCTGAACGAGGTGCTTGGGGATTTAAGTGAAGATATTTTCTGAACGCCCGAGCAGCAAGAAAAACTGGTAACGTGTGTTCACGCCAACAATACTCCGATACGAAGCGCACAAGAGCGGCCGAGGTCCTTAGATACCCCCTGTCCGATGGCGCATTTCGATCCATCAAACCTTGGCAGGCAAGTTTGTCTGAGTGGCTCTTGAGAATCAAACAGCCACCACCAAGCGAAAACGTTGGTTTTCCCAACCCAAAACTCAGGACGCCATAATCGCCAAAGGTCCCAAGCTGCCGTCCACGGTGCGAAATACCCATTGCCTGTGCTGCATCATCAATGAGGACTAGACCGCGGGTCCGACACAGCTCAATGAGCTCCTCAAGATCTTCAGCTGGTTTACCTGACAAATGCGCCACAATTACGGCGACAGTCTTAGAAGTCAGATTCTCAATGGTACTCCTGCAACTCAGGGTTAAATCCTTGTTAACGTCAGCGAACACCGGAACATAGCCAGCTGCAGTTACCGCATGAGCCATCGAACCGCATGCGAATGTAGGCATGATAACTTCGCCAGGTTGCTTCGCTAGGTGGCTAAGTGCCACCTCAATGGCTTGGCGTCCGGTCGCCATTAACACCACATGATTAAATCCGAGGGATTGGCGTAGCATCTTTTCAAGATCGTCTCGAACATGTGGTGGAGATTCTTGACCACGCAAGGCTCGTTGGATCACTGCATATTCGTCTGCTCCCCATGCAGGAACTAGAAAAGGGATGCATCCAAAAGTTTTGTAAAAATGCCGAATTCTGGAGTCAATCATCTAGGGTGAAAAGATTCACTGATAGGCACCACAATCGTCATGTGGTGGATTTCAACATTACCAGCCTGATTTGAAATCAGCGGGCTTTAACTTGTGGTCAGCGATGAACTTCATCGTAGAACGGAGTGCATGCGCCCAATGTTGACCTCCGCTTTCCGGGAATACCTTGTCATCAACACTGTGGCCGAATTCGTACAATGATTGTGTATACGCAGCAAGAAAACTGCGTCGCTCCTCCAGCATCGTCTCAGGACACCACGCTTCGTCACATAACGCCTCGTAGATATCTTCCGGTCTCTTGAGTTTCACCGCACCTCGATAGAGGGAATAATATGGCCTTCCAAGCACTCCCACACGTGCCCCCGCCAATATCGCTTCCAAACCAATACTTCCATTGATCACCATAACTGCCGCCGCCTTTTTTATAAGGCTGGTATTATCGACCAACGGGTGGCAGACAATCACATTCGGTAGCTTCAAGAGTCTGCCAAAAAACTTTTCGCCACGCCTGCCATAGCTTCGTGGATGCTCCTTGACGACAACCTTGAATTCACCTGGAGCATGGATAGCAAGTTGCTCGATAATCATGTCCTGGTACACCCAAGCCGGTGACTGTGAACACGTGCTAGCTTCCGGCTGATGATGCATCGGAAAAAACACGTAGGGCGCATCAGGCACTACTTGAGTTAAATGTCGTTCGAGCCAGAATCTGTTTCTGGCCGACTGCACATGCCATCGCAGGTTATGCAAACCTCGTCGCACATTTGCCCATCGTTGTAACCGTGGTAGGACTTGTTTGAAATTCAGGGGAGAGTTGCCGTATACCATGTTCTTGTGCCTTCGCCTGTACGCTGAACGCTCGAAGTGATTTTCCAGGCTATCTAGGACACCATCAGCTTGCCCAAAACTTGAGGAGGCAATAAGTGCCTTCTGTCGATAGAGATGCTCAAACACGATATTAGAGCGTCGAAAACCGAAAGCAGGTGTGATTTGACCTTGACCAAGTGGTGATAGACGAAACTCCAGTCCGAACACGCCATCTCGGCGGGCAAGAGCAAACGCTACACACGATGAAATATTGTCCAATGTCTCATAAAACACCACAGACGGATGAACATCAGCAAATATCTTCGACAAATTACGATAGGCACCAACGTATGACTGCACAATCTCTTCGTGCGTCTGCATGTAATCCCAAACACCTCCGTAGTCCCTCACAATCTGGCCGTATAAGAGATAGTTACTGGCAGCTTGATAAAGCGTTAATCCCAACTCCTTTTCGATCGCTTTGACACGCGCTGGCGTAATGAATTGATCATCGAGTGTCTCAACCATCGATTTTCGCGTGAGTCGCACACTCCGTGGAACATTCACGTCTTTATAGTCGGCCACGTCGGATGTTCTGTAGGGATAGACCTCCACGTTAGCAATCTTTTTGAATGACGGTACTTCTTCCGGACTCGCCAACACGACAACTTTATGATCGGCGCTTAGTGCCACGGCCATCTCACAAAACAGATGGTGAAGTCGCGATCCTCGAGACATTAACAGAACAGTTTTGTTAGGCATCACGGCTGACTATTTGATCTAAAGAACCAAGAAATACCCAGTATTGTCTTGCCTCTCTCACGAGGAAGCCTGACATAAGCACACCACCGACAAGAGCTACCAGCGTGCCTGGCATCTGTAAGCTAATGACTAAAACACTCGCCGCTACGAAAATCCAAATAGTCATGATCCGATTTAAGCGGTATACATTCCATGATCGTGAATACATGAAGAGCGTCCCGCTGGCGTACGCCGCTACAGCAGCCCACGC
>DODG01000181.1 GCA_003509065.1 Acidobacteriota bacterium | reverse complement strand
CCCAACGACCGTGAAAGTTACAGCGTGGTAGCTGCAAATAGACCGATCACCATCCAAGATCTCCTGACTCATACGGCTGGTATCAGTTACGGTAGTGGGCCAGCCTCTAGGGAATGGGAAGAAGCCGCAATCACGGGTTGGTACTTCGCGAACCGTAGCGAGTCAGTTAGTGAAGTGATGAACAGACTTGCCAAACTACCTTTCGATGCTCATCCTGGCGAGCAGTGGATCTACGGTTATAACACTGACATCCTCGGTGTGTTGATCGAGCAAATTAGCGGTCAGACGCTAGCTGATTTTCTCAACAAGCGTCTATTTCAGCCACTGCAACTTCAAGATAGTCACTTTTTCCTTCCACCAGAAAAGGTCGATCGTCTGGCGACGGTCTATTCCTCAACAGGCGACGGGAGTGTTGATCGCGCACCAAATCCTGGGCATAAAGCAGCAATTCCTAATTATGGGTACAGGTGTGTTGAATGTGCGAATCAAGGTTCGTACATAAATGGCCCACGGAAGAGCTTTTCAGGTGGTGCGGGGCTTCTTTCAACGGCTTCTGATTACGCCACATTTCTGCAGATGCTACTGAATGGTGGCGCTCTTCAGGGGAAACGGATCTTGACACGCAAGACCGTCGAATTAATGACTGTCGATCACACTGGAGATATTGCGTACCAGCCAGGTCAAGGTTTCGGACTTGGGTTCTCGATCATGCAAGATCCTGCTGCAACTGGACTTCCCTCTTCGGTGGGTGAATATGGTTGGGGGGGTGCCTATCATTCGACTTATTGGGTTGACCCAGTAGAAGAACTGGTTGTCGTGTACATGACGCAATTGATTCCAGCGATAGACATTGACGACCACGGCAAGCTCCGCACACTTATCTATCAGTCAATTATCGACTGAGACCATTATGAAAAAGTTGCGCATCCTCGCGTTGATGCATGATTACCTAGTTCCACCAACGGACACGTCAGGATTCGACTTGGCGACCGTGGAGTGGAAAACAGAATTTGATGTGATGTCAACGCTGATTGACATGGGACACGACGTCTACCAACTCGGAATTAATGATGAACTCGGGAAGATTCAAGAGGCAATCAATAAACAGCGTCCTCACATCGCATTCAACTTACTTGAAGCTTTTAATGAAATTAGCTCCTTCGATCAGAACCTCGTGGCATACCTTGAACTTCTGCGTGTGCCATACACTGGCTGCAATCCAAGAGGCTTATTACTCTCTCGAGACAAAGCATTATCCAAAAAACTACTCGCGTACCATAAGATTCCTATTCCAGACTTTACTGTGTGTCGGATCGGTCAAACGGTCCGCCGTCCAATAAATATCCAATTCCCGCTTATTGTAAAATCACTGACGCAAGACGCTTCCATTGGGATATCTCAGGCTTCCGTTGTACACGACCACGACAAACTGCGAGAGCGGGTCAAATTTATCCACAACCACATTGAAACAGACGCAATCATTGAACGCTACATTGAAGGACGGGAACTCTACGTTGGAATTCTTGGGAACAAGCGCTTAACAACTTTTCCAATTTGGGAGTTAAAGTTGTCAAAAATGCCTAACTCCATGCATCGGATCGCAACTGACCGCGTCAAGTGGAATTCCAAATATCAACGAAAGCATGGAATCGATGCGGGCGCCGCCAACAATATCTCACCTACCCTTACCACGACAATCCAGCAAGTTTGCCGGCGAGTATACCGGACGCTTGACCTGAGCGGCTATGCAAGGATCGATCTGCGACTCGATAATGAAAACCGATTTTATGTGCTTGAGGCGAACCCAAACCCTCAGATCTCGTGGGGGGAGGATTTTGCTGAATCGGCAGAATTTGGTGGCTTGCCGTACGAAGCATTACTCCAGCGAATACTCAACACTGGGCTCACTTGGAAACCGGGCCATCGAGGGTAAGAGCTCAGAGCACTCGACGAATCTCGGTGCATCGTCTCGCTAAAAAATTCGGCTGACGAGCTCTCCAATCACGTAACCAATAGCGGCAACTCCGACTCCAACAACGAACATATCCCGTCCACTGACCCAGATGCCCCGACCTGTAAAAAGACTTCGTGCGGCACCTACAGCAAAATGGGCTGACATCGAAGCTATAAAGGAAACCCATGTGGCCGACTCCATTGGTAGTATGAGAAACGGGACAATGGGAATGAAGGCACCAACAGCCGTCGCACTTCCGGTCACCCAACCATCGGCAATCGGAGCCAAGTCTGCCGCTTTAAGGTTTAGCTCCTCACGCACTTTCGCCTCAAGCGCTCTTGCGGGTTCCTTCATGATGAGTCGTGCGATTTCTCTTGCGGTGTCAATAGGTAAACCCTTGGCTTCGTAAATGAGCGCAAGCTCTTCTTCTTCAATGTCCGGCATCAATTCCAGTTCGTGCCGCTCCATTTCAACCTGGTGTGCGTAAACTTCCGCTTCACTCTTAGCTGCTAAATAGCCACTTGCCCCCATTGAAAGCGCGTCGGCAATCGCCCCGGCAATACCGGTTATCATCACCACTGCTGGCGAAACACTCGCACCAATTACGCCAGCGACTAAACCAAAATTTGCTGTTAGACCATCATTAAAGCCGTAGACAACACAACGAAGATAACCACTGACGGCTCCTCCGTGCCATGGTTCACTATCACGCCCGAGTAGGACTGAAAGTTCACGAGCATGCTCGGCAGTTTCAGCGGCAATTCGAAATGCTTCTTCGTGCAAACGCGCCGGCCCTGCACCGGACGCGAGCTGTAAATATGCATTCACTTCGCGACCTTCTTCGGCCAAGATCATCGGCAGTACCGCATTCACACCGAATCGACGGGCAGTCCAAGCTAATCCTCGAGTTCGCCAAGAAGGTGCCCATGCCGGTAATACCCGATCGTGTTCTTTAAATAAATCTACCCATCGGGCGACGTGTCGATCCTCTACTTCGGCAAGACGCGTAAATAATTCACGACGTTTCGAATCATGCTCTAGATCACTAATCGCGCGGTACAAGAAGCCTGCATCTCTTTCGTCACGATAATGCTCATCCCAACCTTGATTAGAGTGCGTGTTAGTAGCTGTCATTTGGCGCATCCATCTTATGCAGGGTGTACGTCACCGCTGCTGTCTCTTCAGCTTCAACGGTGACAGTGTGATTACTCACACCGAAATACTCATGCCAAATACGAATGTCGTAAGTCCCTGCTGGAATGTTATCCAATACGAACGCTCCATCTAAGGTAGTTACCGCTGAAAGATCAGTTGACGCGATGACGAACCCACGCATCCAAGTGTGTGTATCGCAGACTAATCGAATGACACCTCTAGCTGTGAGTTGTCGAGTGATCGTTAATCCAGGAATCGGAATCGCGACGTTGAAGAGCGACCGGTTGTCGTCAGCGTAAGCGTGACTTGTGTGTAACACTTCATCGATACTTGTGATCTGGATTTCACCACCTGGACGTCCAAGCTGCACTCGAGGTGAGAATTGACATCCAGCATTCGTGATCGTTGGAGAGACAACTTCACCCGCCGGCAACCCCACCACCGTCACGACTGCATTAGCCAGTCCACCTAATGCATCGACGAACAGAGACTCGTCCGGCACTTCCTGACCGCAGACATCCTGATTTGTCGTGACCGTCAAAGGAGGCAATGAACCAACGGCCGATGTGCTAACACGGCCAACAATTTTCCCCAGCGGCTGTCCATGTAAGCTAGCCACCGAAAAGATGATCGCGAGTGCAACGTAATTTGCTGCGCTTATGGCGCCGCGCGAATAGGATCGAGATACTCCCATATCAGATACCCAACTCCTTGTACGTGCTGGCGTTGTCTGTTAAGAATCGGAATGCGTACACCTAGGGCAATCGCTATCGCGCCTGTACGTGTAATACCTTTTCTAATCTGTGGCGTGATCGCGAGTCTATCACTGACACCATTAAGTTCGGCACCAACAGTCCAAGTGCTAGGCAATCCTGAAAGGTCTTTACCCCCATACAAATTATAGACAAACTCCATTTCATCACTAGCCCCCCCGACAGGAAGCTCCAATTTCACCTGACCTTGGATAATCAAGTCTCGCACGCTAATTCCACTAGAAAGATAAGGCTCAAAGACGGTGTCACCACCACCGAGCCCACTCAACTCACTTCCCGTGGGGAACTTCACCTCTAATCCACCACTAAGAATGCGAGTGGATGCCTCATTCGTATGCAGAACATACTTACCGGCAACAGTGAAGTCTCCGAAGCCGGAAGATCGCCGAGATCCTTCCGCTAAACTTTGGACGGGAATGCCAATCTCGGCATGTCCTCGTCGGCCAATCCTCCGCTCATAGACCGTTCGAAGCCTCAGGTCAGTGCCACCATCAGCCTTATGCGAAACGCTTGGCACAATGACGACCTCATTCTCTGGAAAAGCCTTTTCGGTGAAAATAGGCCGGGAAAAATTGAGATTACCCATCGGCCAGTCCGGCTCGTCACAAAACGATCTGACGTAACCCACTAGGGCTTGAATTTGTTCAGGAGAGAGAGAGTCACCATACCCTGGCATCTGCGACGACAGACCCGCAATCGGACCGCCATGAGCAATGACCAATTCCCAGTCCGCATCAGGT
>DODG01000145.1 GCA_003509065.1 Acidobacteriota bacterium | reverse complement strand
TGGAGGCGGCAGGCCACTGGTACGACAGCGGAAATTCTTGGTTCTCGAGCCTTAGCACGAGACATTGGTGCTCGTCTTCACATGTTCCGGGGCGATTTAAAAGAAGAACTCAACCATTACCATTCCCGTGGGCAAGCGATCATTGAAGCGTTTGTGGCCGGAATTAATGCGTATATTGCGGAGACTGAACGTCAACCAGACCTGTTGCCAATCGAATTTGAACTGCTCGGTATTACACCTGAACCTTGGACTCCCGCGATCGTCATTTCTCGTCATCAAGGGCTGGTTTCGAATCTAACCCGTGAGCTGGCCTACGGACGCGCGATAGATGCAATTGGGTCTGGTGAGGTTTCGGAACTTTCTTGGTTTAGGCCAGGGAATCCCACCCTTGATCTCGACCCTGCGATTGACGGAAGTTTACTCACCGAAGACATTCTTGAAACATACCGAGCGTTTCGTCGACCGGTACGTTTTACCCCGGATGACATTGCTGTGGAATACCGAGGGAATCAAGAGGCCTTTAACCGTCTCGCCAGTCTTATTCCAAGCGAACTCGACCTTGCTGAATTTGGTGATGCCATTGGGTCGAACAACTGGGTCGTTGGTGGAAGCCGGACCTTAAGTGGGTATCCACTCATGGCGAATGATCCGCACCGAGTCCAGCAGGCGCCGTCCTTACGATATTGGGTCCATCTGGTGGCTCCAGGGTGGAACGTAATTGGTGGTGGTGAGCCGACACTTCCTGGAGTGTCGATCGGACATAACGAGTATGGTGCTTGGGGTTTAACTGTGTTTGGACAAGACAACGAGGATCTGTATGTCTACGACACGAATCCAGAGAATGCTCAGCAGTATCGTTACCGCGATTCATGGGAAGACATGCGGGTGATTGAAGAGCAGTTTATTGTGGAAGGCGAGTTAGCAAAGACCTCCATGGAGCTGAAATTTACACGGCATGGACCGGTTCTGTATGAGGATGTTGCTAACAGGAAAGCCTATGCGCTTAGAGCGGCTTGGATGGACATCGGCTCGGCTCCCTATCTTGCGAGTTTACGAATGGACCAGGCAACGAGTTGGGAAGAATTCCGTGATGCATGCCGCTATAGTCGATTGCCTTCGGAAAATATGGTGTGGATTGATACTGACAAGAACATTGGATATCAGGCAGTCGGTGTTTCTCCGATCCGCCCAAATTGGAGTGGCCTAGTACCGGTGCCTGGTGATGGTCGGTACGAATGGGACGGTTATCTACCAATTGAGGATTTACCTCATGTGTTTAATCCCGAGGCCGACTATTTTGCAACTGCAAACAATTTCATGGTGCCAGAGAATTATGCCTATATGAACGCGTTGCACTACACCTGGGGTGACGAAATGCGGGCAGTGCGTTTGGCCGAAGTGCTCGGGTCTGGGCGTCGGCATACGCTTGTCGATATGATGCAGTTGCAGCATGACGAGCTGTCAGTACCTGCTAGAAATCTCGTGCCGCTTCTTGATGGTGTCACGATCACCGATACTCGCATTGCTGCAGTTCGGCGACAGTTGCTTGATTGGGATTTTGTACTTGACCAGCGATCAACCGAAGCCGCGATCTATGTTGCTTGGGAGCGCCAGCTTTTGGATCGCGTAAAAAAGTTATTCATACCCCAAGCGGTTCAAGAATTATTAAGTCTCAATATGAAGCGAGTAATTGATTGGTTGTCTGCACCAGACGGTCGATTTGGGCCTAATCCTTTGGATGGACGCAATGCTTTGCTCGTCGACACCCTGTCCGAAGCTATCAGTCACCTAGAGAGTCGTCTTGGACCTAATATGACACAGTGGCAATATGGGGATGCCCGTTACAAGCATGCTTTAATCCGTCATCCACTCGGCGCTGCGGTTCGTTCGGACTTAAGAGACCAACTGGATGTGGGTCCTGTATCGCGTGGGGGGTATGGACGCACCGTAAACAATACAGGGAATGGCGACAACCAGACGAGCGGGGCGTCATTTCGAATTATTGCTGATTCGGAGAACTGGGATAATTCAGTGGGCACCAATAGTCCTGGACAATCCGGTGACCCAGATAATGTGCACTATCGCGATCTCTTTGACTTATGGGCGCGTGGGCAGTACTTTCCGATATTCTATAGTCGTGAGAAGGTTGAGTCAGTTGTCGAGCAAACGACCAATTTAGAGCCGGCAGCTGCGTCATTTGTAGGTCGTTGAGTTGGAGGAAGATCGATGAAACGTTTCACTTTCGTGATTGCGGTGCTGGTAGGTGCTTCGGTTGTTTTATTGCAGGCGGGAGGGCAGCCGATTCGCGCACGCAATGGAATGGTAGTGTCACAGAGCGAGATTGCATCCCAAGTTGGTGTTGATGCGCTCGAAGATGGAGGTACAGCGGTTGATGCGGCTGTGGCCACGGCATTTGCGTTGGCTGTAACTCATCCTACGGCTGGCAATATCGGTGGCGGTGGCTTTCTGGTACACCGAGCTGCCTCGGGTGATGCTGTCGCTTACGATTTCCGTGAAAGTGCACCAGCAGCTGCCACTCCTACTATGTGGTTCGAAAATGAGGAATATTCCTTTGAGCGACATCACCTCAGTCATCTCTCAGTCGGAGTGCCTGGGACTGTTGCGGGTTTACATCTGGCTTGGGAAGAACACGGGACATTACCGTGGTCCAGGTTGGTTGAGCC
>DODG01000006.1 GCA_003509065.1 Acidobacteriota bacterium | reverse complement strand
CCGCCGGCCTGTTCTCTTGCTTTTTCTCGTGTTTCGGCGATGTGCCAACTCATCAAGATACGCCAGGTTTTGCGGTCAGCTACTTTTTTGTGTTTAGCGGCTGATTCTTCAGCGAAGCTCCATTGACGAGGAAGGGCTTGGAGTCCTGCAGTTGCTGTCGCACCGATCGACAAAACGCCGGCTCCATATTTTCCGGCGAGTGTCATTCCCGACGGGCTTTTAGTTGAGGCTACAGCAAATTCCATATTTTTCTGAAAAGGCCTTAACTGTAGTTTTGCGTCTCGGAGTTGAAACCATTCGGATTCGTAACTGAAACGTTCTTCTCCATCGAAAAGCCGTTTAATAATTCGCATCGCTTCATCTTGTCGATCTCGTAGCTTCATCGGATCGATTCCTAATGTGTGGGCATCCGATGGCAATGCCCCTGGACCGGAGCCGAAGATCACACGTCCCCGTGATTGGTAGTCAAGTTGTACTAGTCTTTGAGCGACCATGAATGGGTGATGGTACGGTAATGAAATCACCCCGGTGCCGAGTTTGATTTGTTGAGTACGCTCAGCTACTCCTGCTAAAAACAGTTCTGGGGATGCGATCATCTCCCAACCGCTTGAATGATGTTCACCACACCAAAACTCATCGTATCCCAATCGGTCGAGATGTACGGCCAGCTCCAAATCGCTTTGTATTTGCAACGCGGGGTTTTCACCAATCGGGTGGTGTGGTGCGAGGAAGGCACCAAATCGTAAATGTGACATCTTTATCCTCAAAGATTTGTTATTTCCAGATACTAAATCAAAACTAGGGCATGTCAGTCATTGCAACATACAGATTTGCGGGTTTGTTTAAGAAGGCAATTATTTGGTTAAAAGGCCCTGCCCATGTATAGCAGGGCAGGGCCTTTATGGTTTTTCTGGTGGAGACGGGGGAGAGTCGAACTCCCCGTCCAGAAAGGTTTCCGTTTTGACTTCTACGAGCGTAGCCGTCGGTATTTATCTCATCGCCATGCCCACCCCATCGGCGTAGCAAGCGCAGCGACCAGTTAGTGGAGCCTTAGATGTTCGTCACTAACAACCCGAACAACGCAACCTAGCATTTCATCTCTCGATCCCAACCCGCTAGGTCGGGGGTGAGTCGAAAGTCGCAGCCCTTAGGCCGCGAGAGCGAATTCTCGTTCGCCGTTTATGTTTTTGCCGCTTTTTACGTGGTGCACGGCGCCACGGCCCGCAATCTAGCAGTGATCTTCCTGTCGAAACCACGCGTCCCCAAGTTACCAGTCCAATTCTATAACCGATTGATAGCTAAGGACTAAATTCTTGATTTCATGGCACGGTCGATCTCTCGTTTGGCATCGCGTTCCTTGATGGTATTACGACGGTCAACTTGCCGTTTACCTTTTGCAAGCCCAATCAAAAGCTTTGCCACTCGGTTTTTGATGTAGACCTTTAGTGGGACGATCGTTTGGCCGTCTCTATGCACTTGGTCACTGAGGTAATTCAGTTGTTTCTTGCTAAGCAATAACTTACGGGATCGGGTCGGTTCATGTTGGCCATGTTCTCCGGCTGGCGCGTAAGCGGCTATGTTGGCGTTTTCCAGCCAGGCTTCTCCGCTCTTGATGTAGACGTAGCCTTCAGCAATATTGATTCGTCCTGCACGCGCTGACTTTATTTCAGACCCGAGTAAAACCATTCCCGCTTCGAATGTTTCTTTGATGAAATAGTCATATCGGGCGCGGCGGTTAGTGGCGAGAGCGCGTGTTTTTTCAGGATCTGGCATACGTCAATTTTAACTAACTACCCCTTATGGAATCTGCGTTAGTCGATACTTGTTTCAGTGATGCTGGTTAACCAAAGGCATGATTTTTCAACATGGGAGTTCTACTTACTTTTCATTTAAGTAGTTGGAAATCTAATTGTTTGATAGCAGCTTCAACCTGAGGATCACCACCTTCATTTGTTTGCGGATTTGCACCTAAAGCTGCAGCGTCAAATTCGACTACAACGTCGGGTTCAACACCGACATCTTCGATTAATCTGCCGTTGGGGGTGAACCATCTTCCGATTGTGAGATAGACACCACCACCATTCGAGAGACCTCTGAGCAAGTTCACACTGCCTTTACCGAATGTATTTGTGCCGATAATGACTGAGCGTCCTTGATCTTGCAGGGCACCACTTAGAACTTCAGATCCACTGGCGGAAAAATTATCCACAAGCGTCACCATAGGTATTTCCGGGAATTGTCCTCCTTTTTTCACCTTCCATTCATCCTTCTTTCCTCTAGAATCAACTTCGTAGGTCACCAGCCCATCAGTAAGGAATTCTGATGCCACGTCAACGGTCGCAGAGAGAAGTCCGCCAGGGTTACCACGGAGATCTAAAATAATTCCCTTGGCCCCGTTATCGACTAATTGCTGCATACCTTTTCTGAGCTCTCGTGAGGTTTGTGCTGTGAACTGAGATATTCTTATTCGACCGTAGTTAGTGTCTGGAACCTCAATAACCATGACACTTGGGTCGTCGATGGTGTCCCTAATAATTGTTATGTCAACTGGATCGAGGCTTCCGACATGTTCTACGGTAAGCGTAACGGGAGTACCTTTTTCGCCACGGATTTTATTTACTGCTTCAAGAACGCTCCACTCGAGAGCGTCCACGCCGTCGACCGCTAGTATCCTGTCGCCGGCTCGTATGCCGGCTTTTTCTGCAGGAGTATTTGGCAGCGGCCTGGTGATGATGACACCTCTGCGATCTGGAGAGGCTTCAACCTGGGCGCCGATGCCTCCGAAATTTCCCTGAAACCCTTGTTGGTCGATCTTGAACGTTGAAGGAGAGATATAGGACGTGTAGCGATCGTCTAGAGCTTCGAGCATCCCGATGACCGCAGCCTCAGCTAACAGGTCGGGATCGATTTTCTCTGGTATTACATATTCTCTACTAAGAATGGAGTAGGCTTCCCAGACGATTTGGAGACCGTCAGGTACTGCTACAGGCTCATCAGCTATGGGTTGGGCCGTTGGAGTGGCTTGCGTGCCGTCTGAAAGGATGAGTGGTTTGCCGTTTGTTAAATCAGGCGCACTAATATCTGAGGCAGAGCATGCCAATGCAGTAAGGCATAGTGCGAACATTAGGATTATGAGCGCAATAAAGAATCGTGCAGTGCT
>DODG01000332.1 GCA_003509065.1 Acidobacteriota bacterium | reverse complement strand
GAGGCTAGCGTTTCAAAAATTTTGGTCAAACGCGGACGTGCCACTGGCGTCGTGCTTGAGAACGGTGACTGTGTGTATGCCGATGTTATAGCGTCAAGTGTTGATCCACGTTTGACTTTTCTAAAAATGGTGGGAAGCGAACATTTACCAGACGAGTTTTCTGATGACATCCGTCGATATAAGTTTCGTGGATCATCAGGTAAAGTCAACCTTGCATTAGACACGCTACCGGATTTTACATGTCTACCTGGTGCTGGCTCTCACCTACGAGGTGCAATCTCGATTTCTCCGAGCATCGATTACATCGAACGTGCATACGACGATGCGAAATATGGACGATACTCTGAACGACCTTATATAGATATCGTTATTCCAAGCCTAACAGATCCGACTGTCGCTCCACCTGGCAAACACGTAATGTCGTGTTTCGTGCAGTACGCGCCATACCACCTAAAGCAAGGAGATTGGGATAGTGAGCGGGAACATTTTGGCGACTGTGTTATTGACACACTCGCAGAGTATGCGCCAAACCTGAAAAACATTGTGTTACATCGTCAGGTGTTGACACCTCTCGATTTGGAGCGGGAGTTTGGATTGACCGAAGGGAATATTTTCCAAGGTGAGCTTTCACTTGAACAATTGTTCTTCCTGCGCCCAGCGCCAGGTTGGGCAAACTACCAAACCCCCATCAAAAACCTTTATATGTGTGGGTCTGGAGCTCATCCTGGAGGCGGCATTATGGGAGCTCCTGGACGAAACGCTGCTCGACGTATATTGGGTAACTCAAAATTCGATGAAGCCTGCTGATGTGCCTCATTCGATTGGAACCATATGAACGTGACACGTAACCACGCTGTCGACACCGTTATCATTGGTGGAGGACACAACGGACTGGTCGCAGCTTTTTATCTTGCTAAAGCGGGATTGAAGCCGTTGGTGTTAGAACGTCGAAGCATGGTCGGTGGCGCAGCAATTACGTCAGAGTTGTGTCCTGGATTCCGCTGCTCCACGCTCGCACACTCCGCTGGACCGGTTCATCCAAACATTATCCGCGATATGAAATTGCATCAATTTGGTGTGGAACGACTGATGCCAGAAACTTGCGCCTTCGCACCCCTTTTGGACGGGCAGCGACTTATCGCACATGTTGACACAGACCGCACAGTGGAAGAAATTTCGAAATTATCCAGGAAAGATGGCGAGCGTTACCAAGAATTCAATCAAAGCATTCACCAAATAGGTGACTTGCTGAGGGATGTCCTTTGGCGTACACCACCGTCAATCGAAACGCCAACGTTAACCGACGCTTGGCAATTCCTTAAAACAAGCCGTAAATTTCGCGCCCTCGGTCGAACTAACGGATTCCGTCTCCTGCGCTGGCTACCCATGCCTGTGGCTGACCTCCTCGCCGAATGGTTTGAAACGGACATATTAAAGTCACTCCTCGCGGCACGTGGTATCTATGGCGATTTCCGTGGTCCCCGGTCAGTTGGATCTGGTGCAGCGTTGCTACTGCAAGCAGCGCTTAGCGATCATCCAGTCGGGGCAATCCATGGATTCCAAGGTGGTCTTGGAGCCCTCACTCAAGGAATGGCAGCAGCAGCCGAGGCCGCCGGTGCGACAATTCGTAATAACGTTGAGGTCACACGAATCACGGTGAAGTCCGGTCAAGCAGTTGGTGTTGTTCTTGATGACGGAGAAGAAATTACAGCCTCGACTGTGATTTCCAATGTTGATCCAAAACGCACATTGCTACACCTTGTCGATCCAGCCAATCTTGACCCGAACTTCGTCACTAAATTACAGAATATTCGGACTCGCGGCGTCATGGCAAAAATCAATTTGGCGTTAGATGCACTGCCTGTATTCACGGCGTTAAACACAGCAACGAAAACCGAGGCCGCCTCAGCATTATCAAGCCGGATACACATTGGTCCAGACCTGGATTATCTTGAGCGAGCGTTTGATGCATCGAAGTACGGTCGATATTCAGATCGTCCGTACATGGACATTACTATTCCTACACTCACGGATCCCACACTTGCGCCAACTGGACACCATGTGTTGTCTATTTGCGCCCAATTTGCACCGTATCAGCTTCGTGACAGCAATTGGGACCAATCGCGTGAACCGTTTAAAGACGCTGTTCTCGCTGAACTTCGGCATTACGTACCAACACTCGATCAGCACATCGTCGGCCAGCAGGTTTTGACTCCGTTCGATTTTGAATCAACTTATGGAATGACTGGCGGTCATATTTTTCATGGAGAACATGCGCTCGACCAGTTGTTCAACCTTCGACCACTCCCTAGCTTGTCACAGTACCGTACACCCATGCGCCAACTATACCTCTGTGGAGCAGGTACACATCCTGGTGGAGGTGTGACGGGAGCCTGCGGTATGAATGCAAGTCGGGAAATCTTAAAAGACCGTCGTAAAAGATCCTAAAGTCTGATGCTACTTAAGAGGCTAAGGCTACAATGAAGAACATTTATCGAGAGGAAAGGTAGTTGCAATGGTAGAACCGACCCAAGACCAGAAGATCACCTACGCGACAATGAGCGCAGACCAGATGAATGATCTGCATAACGGCATTGACCGAGCCATCGAACGAATCACCCCGAAGTTCGGCCAGACACACCCCATGTATATTGATGGACAAGCCATCGAATCAGCTGAACAGTTCGATGATGTCAGTCCGATAGACACCCGACAAGTACTGGCACGCTTTCAGACTGGTACTGCCGATCATGTTCGTGACGCCGTACGTGCTGCGAATGTTGCGGCAAAGTCATGGAGCGCCAAACCTTGGGAAGAACGTGTGGCCATGGTGCGCAACATTTCTGAAGGCATTCGTAAAAACCGATGGGACTTATCAGCATGGATGGGTTACGAAACTGGTAAGAACCGGCTTGAATGCGTTGGTGACATCGAAGAGTCAGCCGACTTCATGGCGTACTACTGCAGCCAGATGGAAGCCAACGCTGGCTTCGCGCTGAAAATGGACGCACTGGGACCAGACGAGGAAAATACAAGTGTCCTTCGACCGTATGGAGTCTGGGGAGTAATTGCACCATTCAACTTTCCCATGGCCTTAGCAGCCGGCCCTATCGGTGCTGCCTTGGTAACAGGTAACACTGTAGTTTTAAAGCCAGCAACCGACACGCCATTACTCGGCATCAAGCTGTACGAAATTGCGACGGCAGCCGGATTACCACCGGGGGTACTCAATGTTGTCACTGGTCCTGGTTCCACGGTTGGACAGGAAATCAGTGATAACCCAGGCATCAACGGTATTGTCTTTACCGGTTCAAAGGAAGTCGGCATGTTGCTGGCAAGTGAAAACGGTAGACGAAAGACACCACGCCCAGTAATCACAGAAATGGGAGG
>DODG01000083.1 GCA_003509065.1 Acidobacteriota bacterium | reverse complement strand
ACTTGGGCTGTGACCATACTGAAAGAAAAAGCAAAACCTGGCAAAATTCTCCAAAATTCGCTCCACTCTCGGCATTACTATCAGCGTGAGCTCGTGGTGGTCGTAGATCGGGCGAAATAGTGTTCGAACCAATTCATACTACGATCGAGGGAATCGACCCGATGCGCCGTTTCCCGGATGCCATGGCCCTCGCGGGGGTAGCGCACCATAACCGTTTCTACGCCAACGTCTTTGAGGGCAATAAAGAATTGCTCTGCTTCAGCGATCGGCACATCATTATCATTTTCACCATGAACTAGCATCGTTGGTGTTCGTACGTTGGCAACGTATCGGATTGGGGACCGCTCCCACAGCAGATCCATAACACCATCCTCGTGAGGATATGCACCAAATTCGACCGCTAAATAATCATGATAGTAGGCCATGTAGTTGAAACTGACTAGATTTGAAATGCTCGATCGAGGAATGGCAGCTTGAAAGCGGTCGGTCTGGGTGATGATCCAGTTTGTGAGTTGCCCACCATAACTACCCCCCTCGATACCAAGACGCTCAGAATCGATCCATCTATAGCGTTCAAGCGCGGCATCGAGACCCGCCAAAACATCTTTCGCTTCTCCTCCATTTTGGTCCTTAAAGATCGCATCAGTCAGTTCCTGACCGTACCCGGTTGATCCTCGGTAATTAACCATTAACGTCGCCCAACCACGACTCGCATACACCTGAGCTGTCGCGTTAAAGGCCGCGCCCTGTTGTCCATGCGGCCCGCCGTGAATCTGCACGATGAGTGGGTGTCGGTTAATCGTGTCGAGGATGACTGGTTTAGTAAGAAATGCTTCAATGCTTCGCCCATCGAAACTCGCAAATGAGAACGATTCGACTTCGGCAACAGTACGCTGCCTAATCAACTCAGTATTTAGAGACGTCAACATCCGAGACTGATTATTCTGCTTTACGAATAACTCGGCTGGCGCGACTGTCGAGGTAAATGCAAAGGCTGCCTTGCCGTCACGAGATCTCGACCATGCACCGACTCTACCGCGGTCTATCACCAACATATTTGGCGACCCGCCCGCAGCCGGCAGACAGAACAAATGTACGTTTCCTCGTGCCTGAACGGTAAAACACAGCGACTGGCCATCTGGAGTCCATTCCACCGCACGTTGTCGGTTATCAACATTACCACCCAACTCGCGTCGATTGGCGCCATCAGCATTCATTAACCAAACATGGGTATCCTCCATCGTCGTCTCCGAGGAAGTGAGTAACCGTCGTGTTGCTAAATAGGCAATACTCTTTCCATCCGGTGACCACCTGGGTTGATATTCGGCATTCGGTGTATCGGTGAGACGCCGTACTTCGGCGGTGTCAACTTGCACGACAAAGATGTCGTAATTAAAAACGCGATCCGGGTCGGCTTCGCGATTCGAGATGAAGAGGATCTCGTCTCGAACAGGCGACCAATCAATCGAATGTTCGTAATGGTTCCCCTGCGTTAACTGAAAGTTGCGATTCGCTAGACGGTCGAACACAAAAATGTGAACACGCCGGTTGTCATTAAATCGGGTTGCGCCTTCTGCAGCAGTGGGCTTATAGAGATAGCGTCTAACTATTCTGGGGTCACCATTCATTTCGTCAGACTCGGGTCCAGGCATGGACGAAACATAGGCGATTTTGTTGCCGTCAGGCGACCATGCGATTTGTTCACCAGCTGACGGTAATGGGTGATTCGTGCCCAAGACCGGCGCAAGAAATGTGGCATTGGAACCGTCGGCGCGTGATACAACGAGGCCTCTCTGCCCCTCCGTCCTACCAAAGTACGCAATCTCACGCCCATCTGGCGACCATCGAGGATTTGATGCATACCCCTCTGGACCACCAAGCCGTACTCGCCGACCAGTGGATATATCCATAACCCATACTTCGGAATATGGACGTCCCGGTCGATCGCTTTTCCGTACGCTGTATGCCACTGCATGCCCTGCTGGAGCTAACTGCACATCGCCAACCGCCTGCAACAGGTGCAGATCCTTGCTTTCGAATCCACGTGGCTGGTCACCTTCCGTTTGGGCACTACCAAACGATGTCACCACCAACGGGATAAGCAAGGCAATGACTAAACTTGTAAACATTCGGGACCCGGCCAACAACCCAGATCTCATTAGTCGACCGTTCAGCATAATTTCCTTCCCTTCGTCTCCGGAATCCAGATCCATGACACACCAGCCAGAACAAATGCTATTGAGGAAATCGAGAGTGCCACCTCAAATCCATGCGTATCGGCAAGCGATCCGACAACGAATGGTGCAAGGGCACTCGCAAGTCGTCCAATATTATAAGTAAAGCCTTGAGCGGTTGCCCTGATATCAGTTTGGTAGATTTCTGCGGTTACTGCGCCAAAGCCACTGAACGAACCGGTTCCAAAAAAAGCCACGAGTGGTCCAAGCACCAAAAGTGCCGCTGGAGACCGAGTAGAGGTATACGCCAAAATAAGTAGCGCAGCGGTGAGCACATAGATGACATAGGTGCGCTTCCGGCCAAAAATGTCACTCGCAAAGCCAAAAGTCACGTAACCACACCACATGCCCACCTGCATCGCAATGACGAATCCAGACATCGCGTAGGCACTCAGCCCAATGCCGCCCTGGTTGATCGGTAGTGACAGGTAAGCTGGAATCCATAGATTGAAACCCCACCACGCAAACATGATGCAGGCATTCATCAGTGTCAGGGCAATTGTTAAGGGCAGTAGTGAGCCTCGAAAAATATCACTTAAGCTGCCTCGCGGTTTCCCAGACTCTACCCTCGCACGCCAAATTTCAGGCTCGGCCACATCACGCCGAATCCATAACGTGAACAACGCTGGCAAAATCCCAACAAAAAACACGGCACGCCAACCCCAAATGGGTAACACGATGGCGGTTACCGCCGCAGCG